>JALWRO010000062.1 GCA_027080605.1 Campylobacterales bacterium | reverse complement strand
CTGATCGACAAGATCCGAAAAACGCTGGACAAATTTGTCGGCATCGAATACAGCTTCACCCAGCCCATCGAAATGCGCGTCTCGGAAATGCTTACGGGCGTGCGCGGTGATGTCGCGATCGATATCTTCGGACAGGATAACGACCTGCTGGAGAAGATCGCGCAAAAGATCAAAGCGATCCTCGAAACGGTTGAAGGAAGTACCGATGTCTATAAAAAAGCGAACGAAGGTATCGAATATTTCGAACTGAAATTCAATAAAAAAGCGATGGGCTACTACGGTGTCGATGAAGAGGAGATTGGCACCTTTTTGAAAACGATGATTACAGGTATGCAAAAGGGGATCATACAGGAGGGTATGCGCCGCACACCGCTGATGGTCAAAGGAAAAACACAGATGCAAAATTCGCTGGATGCCCTCAAAAGTCTCTACTATATTTTACCCGACGGAACGAACATCCCCCTCTCAAATCTCGTACGGTTTGTCACAACACAAGGACCCGTGCAGATCGAACATGAAAACGGTTACCGAAAAACCGTCGTGCAAACCAATGTCGAGGGGCGGGATCTGGTCGGCTTCGTCGATGATATCAAAGCCAAAATCGAAAAAGAGATCAAGCTGCCTGCGGGATATTATCTCACTTACGGCGGAGAGTTCGAAAACCAGCAAAGAGCGATGAAACGGCTCATGATCATTGTCCCAATCACCCTCTTTTTGATCTTTATTCTACTGTTTGTGTCGTTTGGATCGATACGACAGGCGGTTGTTGTTATGATCAACGTACCGCTCGCGCTGATCGGAGGGTTTGCGGGACTCTATTTCAGCGGTGAATATATGTCGGTGCCGGCATCGGTCGGATTTATCGCATTGCTTGGTATCGCCGTACTAAACGGTGTCGTGCTGGTCAACTATTTCAACTATCTGGTCAAAGACGGTTACAAGATAGAGGATGCGGTAAAAACAGGCAGTATGAAAAGGCTTCGTCCGGTACTGATGACCGCGATGATCGCGGCACTCGGACTTTTACCGCTGCTCTTTGCCACCGGTCCCGGTTCCGAGATCCAGAGACCTCTGGCGATCGTGGTCATCAACGGTCTGATCTCATCAACCATCCTGACGCTGGTGGTGCTGCCGATTCTCTATATCATCACAGCCAAAAAGTTGCAAAGCATACATTGAAGCGGCTGCCATGTATAAGAATTTATGATACATTTACAAAAAAGAAGGAGAGAACCATGAAAAAGTTCATCATAATTACACTGCTGCTTTTGGTCGCAATTCAATTTATCCCTTACGGGAAAGATCATACCAACCCGCCCGTCATAGCGGAACCAAACTGGGACTCACCGCAAACACGCACGCTCTTTATGCGTGCCTGCGGCGACTGCCACTCACATGAAACGAAGTGGCCGTGGTACAGCAATATCGCACCCGTATCCTGGCTGGTCTATCATGATGTCGTCGAAGGGAGAGAACACTTCAACATCTCCGCATGGGGACATCAGAAAAAGAATGAGGGAGAAGATGCCGCGGAAGAGCTGGAAGAGGGAGAGATGCCGCTTAAACCCTATCTGCTCGCGCATCCCGAAGCGAGACTCAGCAAGCAGGAGAAAGCGCTGCTGATCGAGGGGTTGAAAAAAACATTCGGGGAAGAGAAGGAAAAAGACGACGATTAAGTTTTCTTAAACGATTATCCTGCTTCACATTCACTACGCCGCGTTTTTCACAGTAACTGTTGAAAAACGTGACGTAAAGCTCAAAAATACCAAGGTACGATATACCTCGGATCAATCCCCTCCGGGACCGTTGTGGCAGTCGTAACAACTAACCATATGCCCTTTGGCAAATGTTTTGGTGCCGTGTTCAACTGAGAAGGTACGTGCGGCAAATGTTTTGGAAAGTACACTTCCCCGATAATCCGCACCGTGACATGCCCGACATGAAGCGCTGTTTTTCTCGGCGACATCTTCATGCATCTTCACCCAATCCTGTCCAACGGTATGCATACCGTGCGGTCCACCGTCTGCAGTTTTG
>JALWRO010000061.1 GCA_027080605.1 Campylobacterales bacterium | reverse complement strand
CAGTACGTTGGTCGCACCGATATTGCCGCTCCCCTCTTTTTTAATATCTACTCCGGCAAAGAGTTTGGCAAGGATTAACCCGAAAGGGATACTTCCCACAAGATACGCCAGCAGATAAAATTGGATATTGGTATTTGATAAAAAGTCAAGCATTGGTTTCCTTAATGTCATAGAGGGCGGATTATAACTTAATTTTTTTTATATAGAGTTTAGGTATAGTATCGTTATAAAAAACAAAAACTACACAAGGATTACATTTTGGAAAATGCAGTCATGGACAATACCAAACTCAAAGAAGAAATACTCAAACTCAAAGAAGAACTTGATGTTACAATAGTTGCACACTATTACCAAAAAGATGAAGTATTTGAATTAGCAGACTTCAGCGGAGACAGTTTACAGCTTGCGCAGATGGCGATGGAAGACAAAAATCCCTTTCTGATTTTCTGCGGCGTCGGCTTTATGGGGGAGAGTGTCAAGATACTTTCGCCTGAAAAACGGGTACTGATGCCTAAAATTGCCTGCTGTGCCATGGCAAAAATGATCGACGGTTTACACTATGATAAAAATGTCAAAATTCTGGAAGAAGCCGGTATCAAAAAAGAGGATATTCTGCCTATTACCTACATCAACTCTTCAGCCGAAGTCAAAGCGAGAGTTGGAGAGATGGGCGGTATGGTCTGTACCAGTTCCAATGCCAAAAAGATTATCACCAAAGGGCTCAACAGCGGTAAAAAAATCCTCTTTGTACCGGATCAGTGTCTGGGACAAAATATCGCTAACCAAATGGGATTGAAATCGTGCGTCGTCGATGACGGTACCGATCCAAATGAAGCGGATATTATCTGCTACAACGGCTTTTGTTCAGTCCACCAGCTCTTTGAAGTCGAAGATGTCGAATTTTACAGAAACAAATATCCCGGCATCAAAGTCATTGCCCATCCGGAGTGTAAACCCGAAGTGTGCGATGCATGTGATTTTGTCGGATCAACAAGCCAGATTATCAACTATATCAAAGAACTCGACCCGGAACAAAAAGTTGCTGTCGGTACCGAGTTTAACCTTGTCAACCGTTTGCGAAAAAGAAACACTTACGTACTCTCTTCCACCAAGCCGGAATGCCCGACTATGAATGAAACCACGCTCCAGGATCTTCATGATACCCTGCTCTCGATCAAGGAAGATCGTATTATTACAGAGATTCAGGTAGATACGGAAGTACGAAAATGGGCAAAAGTTGCACTGGAAAGGATGTTTGAAATATGAGGGTCAAAGAGGTAGTCAGAGAAGCAATACTTGAAGACATAGGACGCGGCGACCTTTTTTCTCTCGTCAGTGACAGGCGCCAGGTGGAAGCGAAAGTCATTGCAAAAGAAGACGGTGTTTTCTCCGGCAAGCTCTATATCAAAGAGCTGGGCGAGATGGAACATATTGAAATAGAATTTCTGGTATTCGACGGCAATCAAATCAAAAAAGGCGACGTCATCTGCTATGTCAGAGGTGAAGTCAATCGTGTACTGATGTACGAGCGTGTCATTTTGAACATCATGCAGCACTGCAGCGGTATCAGTACCAATACTGCAAATTTTGTCAAACTGGTCAAAGGCTACGATGTCAAATTGCTGGATACCCGAAAAACACGTCCCGGTTTGCGCGTTATGGAGAAGTATGCCGTCAGGTGCGGAGGCGGAACCAATCACAGACTGGGACTCGACGACTGTCTGATGCTCAAAGATACACACCTCGCTGCCATCGACGACCTGCATCTGTTCATTGAACAAGCACGAAAACGCATTCCCTACACTTCCAAAATAGAAGTCGAATGTGAAAGTGTCGATGCGGCGAAAAATGCAATGAGCAGCGGTGCAGATCTGATCATGTGTGACAATATGCAAATCGATGAGATTCTGGAAGTCGTGGCGTATCGCAAAGAGAACCATCCCCATGTCCTGATCGAAGCAAGCGGTAATATTACCAAAGAGAATATTGTCCAGTATGCCCAAACCGGTGTCGATGCAATCAGCAGCGGTAGTCTTATCCACAAAGCCGTATGGCTCGATTTTTCAATGCGCATAGACAACAGATAAAAGAGTATGGCAGACGACGCTGAGAAAACCGAAGAACCCTCCTCGAAGAAACTCGAAGATGCCAAAAAGGAGGGAAACGTTCCCCGAAGTCAGGACACCAGTGCTTTTCTGACACTGGTGGTTGCCGTGGTAGTCGTCTACTTCGCCACATCATTTCTGACTTCCCGTATTGAGCATCTGTACCATTACTACAGCACATTTATCGGTATTGAACTGACACCCCGGGTCGCTTTTGAAATCGGTCTTAATACTCTCAAAGAACTGGTCTTCATGATTATCCCCATTGCCGCGATTGTAGCGCTTGCAGGCGTACTCGCTTCTGTTGTGCAATTCGGTTTCGTTTTTACTACCAAACCGCTCAAACCCGATCTGAAAAAAATTGATCCCATCAAAGGTTTCGGCAAACTCTTTTCTATGAAAAAATTGATAGAGGGAGTGAAAATTACCGCCAAAATAGCGATTGTCTTTGCTGTGGCTTTTTACTATCTCATTCAAGATATTCATGAACTGCCGACAGTGATCAATTTCAGTCTCGAACATCAGATAGGCTGGCTGATTGAAAAAATCATCATGCTTGTCGCTGTCATGTTGATGATCCTCTTTGTACTGGCGATGATCGATCTGATGATCGTACGTTTTCAATACTTTAAAGATTTGCGTATGAGCAAACAGGAAGTGAAAGATGAATACAAACAGATGGAAGGTGATCCACAGGTCAAAGCACGTATCAAAAAAATTCAGATGGAGATGGCACAAAAACGGATGATGGCAGAAATCCCTTCCGCCGATGTGATCATCACCAACCCGACACACTATGCCGTCGCTTTACGTTACGATAAAGAGCGGGAAAATGCTCCCAGAGTCATAGCCAAGGGGGTTGACAATATGGCACTGAAAATCAAAGAAATCGGACGGAAAAATCTTATCCAGATAGTGGAAAACCCGCCACTGGCACGGGAACTCTATGCCAAATGCGATATAGACGAAATGATCCCCGAAAACTTTTACCAGGCTGTTGCGGAAGTGCTTGCTTTCGTCTACAAAAGTCAGAACAAAGCAGTTTAAAAAACCATCACACTCTGTACCGGTTTACGCACAACCCTGTTTACCGGTGTCTGCACGCTCTCTTTTCGTGAAGCATCAATATACTCTTTCTGCAACGCCACTTGTAAAACCTGCGTATAAAAGAACATCAATGCCTGAAAAGCCTGCTGACGAGCAGGAAACGGAACACTCTTTTTTTCTGAAAGATAGTTCATGAACAACTCGATTTCCACCATCCCCATATAGTAAGGATCTCTTTTCCCATGAAACAAAATATACGCTTCTACTGTCTGAAGATAAAACTGCCGCGTTTTAGCCGCATACCCTTTAACTGACATTTTTTGCTGTAACTTTTTTAAAACTTCCATCACATACTCCTTTACAGGATTTCATTATGGAATAAATTTTATAAGATTTTGGGGAATAGGTGTAATTTTATTTCATTTTGAAATATTTTATCTTTTTTATACGTTTGTATTAAATTTTTTCAACGTCATTTTTCTTATTAAGAAGCATATTACACTGTAACCAGTGTACCAATAAATATTCTTAATTTTTCAAAGTTGGTACACTACTTGCTTGCATAAAAAACAGATACAAAAAATTTACAAAGGATAGAAAAAATGTTAAAGTTAATTGGTTTAGGCATAATAGTTTCCGGTATATTAGCAGGCTGTAGTAATGGTGGAGCAGTAAATGAACAAAATTTCTCACCAGGGACACCTGCTATCAATATAAATCATTTAGAAAATATTTCATCACTTTCGTCACCAACACAAAACATGTTGCCTATAGCTGCTATTACTGCCGATGAAAATGTATGTCCAGTAGGTAATACAATTACTCTGAATGGATCAAACAGTCAAGTGACTGCTCCGGATACACAACTCGTTGCCTATGAATGGACAACAAATGGGAATATTATTAGTACAGATAGTACCGTTTCTCTTCCATGTGATACAGAAGGACAAAAAGAGGTTTGTCTGCAAGTTACAGATAGCGACAATCAAACCGATACACAATGCTATTCCTATACCATTAGCGATAAAAAAACACTCCCACCCAAAGCTATTATTACGGTAAGACTGCATCCTGAACACGGTTTTTGGTTTAAATGTTCAGCCAGTCATGACCAGGATCGAATCGACAGTGACCATAACAGCTCTAACAATGACAATATTGTTCAGGCAAACTGGAAAATATACCAAACTATTGACGGAAAAAGAAAATTACTGATTAATGATAATGCATGTAATCAATGGGTAGATGTCTCCGACGAACTTGATCTTATGGAAGTAACACTCAATGTCACCGATGATGATAATGAAACTGCATCTATAACCAAAAAATATACGTGGAACGGTCACCATTTACTGGAAGAATAATTAGCATCCTCACACCAAAATGGTATAATACTCCTCAAAAGGAGTTTCAATGCCGCGTTCTCATAAAATGCTGTACGCCCTCTACATCGTTATCTGGGGCATTGCAGCGATTCATCCAAAATATCCGGCGGACTGGATGCTGGAAAATGTCTTGCCGGTCACCCTTTTTCCCCTGGTGATTTGGCTGGATATAAAATTCCGTTTTAGCCTGACTGCACTCATTCTTTTACTCATTTTCAGTGCACTGCACGCACTCGGTGCACATTATACGTATGCTGAGATGCCCTGGTTTGAACCTGTCAGCAAACTGTTCGGTTTTGAAAGAAACAATTTCGACAGGCTGGTGCATTTTCTTTTCGGTTTGCTCCTGTTTCGTCCGCTTTTTGAGATTTTACTCCATTTTGTACAAAACCTGAAAGTTGTTTTGTGGGTGACTTTTTCCGTCATTGTCTCCATATCCGCACTTTATGAAATCCTGGAGTGGGCAGCAGCTATGGTTTTTCACCCTGATCTGGGTATCGCTTTTCTGGGCACACAGGGCGATGTCTGGGATGCACAAAAAGATATGCTTGCAGCAGATATCGGAGCGGCAATCAATGTATTTCTCTTCTACCATTTTTACAAAAAATACGCGAAGGAGAAAGGCGATGACTGAATTAGGAAAACTCTTCATGATGCTTGGTTTTTTTCTGTTGCTGATAGGGTTTCTACTCTCATTCAATGACAAAATCCCTTTCAATATCGGTCGACTTCCCGGTGACATCTATATCAAAAAAGAGAATTTCTCTTTCTACTTTCCGGTGACAACTTCCATTTTACTGAGTATTGTACTCTCTGCCCTGCTCTATCTCTTCGGCAAGTTTTTCAGGTAGCAGGATGCTTTTTACCATCCCAAACCTTCTGAGCCTTTTTCGTATCGTAGCTACACCGTTTCTTTTGCTGGCAGCGTGGTTCGGACAACCAAAACTCTTCTTTTTTCTCTTCGGCGCCATGCTGCTTTCCGATGCGTTGGACGGGTTTATCGCACGGGCACTGCACCAGACTTCCGAACTGGTCGCCCGACTCGACAGCTACGGAGACATTTTGACCTATCTTACCACACCACTAGCGGTCTGGTGGCTCTGGCCGAAGATTATCCTGCAGGAGAAAACGTATATACTCGCAGCCGTTATACTCTTCATACTCCCCGCCTTTTTTGCACTTTTCAAATTTGGCAAACTGGCAAGTTATCACACCTGGATCACCAAACTTTCTGCACTGCTGATGAGTCTGGGTGTCGTAGTGCTTTTGCTATGGCATCAGCCGTTGCTTTTTCACATCGCGGTCTGGTTTCTGGCAGTTGAAACTGTAGAAAACATTGCCATCACCTGCATACTTTATGAACAAAAAAGTAATATTCACTCGATCTGGCACGCCCTTAAACTGCGTAATGCATCTTCTCACACGAAAAGGAAAATCTGTTCATGAAAGTGTATGATCTTGTCGTTATCGGTTCCGGAGCGGCGGGTATGCTCGCTGCTATCACTGCCGCACGGCAGGGCAAAAGGGTACTGCTTCTGGAAAAGCTTTCCCGACCGGGTGCCAAACTCAAAGCGACAGGCGGAGGAAGATGCAACCTGACAAACACACTTCCCAACGATGCATTCATGGCTTCTTTCGGGCGCAACGGGCGTTTTATGAGACCTGCACTGACACGTTTCGACCACCGCAAACTGACCGCTTTCTTTCATGAAGCAGGTGTCGAGACACACGCACCGGACGGATATCGTATTGTCCCAAAAACACACAATGCCCAAACCATCCTCTCTGCACTCGAAAAAGAGGCTGCAAAAGCCGGTGCCACCCTGTTCTGCTCCCAAAAAGTACTCCGCACAGACAAAGTGGACAACCTTTTCCATATCCACACGGAAAATCATATCTATTACTCAGAAAAACTTATCATCGCTACCGGAGGACTGGGATATCCCGTGCTGGGTGCCGAAGGAGATGGATATCGACTGGCTGCATCTCTGGGACATCGTGTCACCACTCTGCATCCGGCTATGATGCCGCTGCATACCAAAGAGCGTTGGGTCGCACAGTGCCGTGCGGATACGATTGCCAAAGCGACCATACGTGTCAATTTGCCCAAAGCCAAAAAACTGCGTGCAACCGGAGACCTCATCTTTACCAAATCCGGTATCCGGGGACCGGTGGTACTTGACTTTTCCCGGGAAATCACTCCACTTCTGGAAAAGTACGGCGAAGTACCACTCCTGGTCAATATGACCAAAGGACTTCATGAAGATGCAATCCTTGCCCATCTGAAGCAGTCGATGGAAAAACATCCTGACAATACTCTCCTGCAGCATCTCCAAAGCCTGCTTCCCAAATCAGTTGCCGTGGAGATCTGTAAACTGTGTGACATCAGTCCGGAAGAGCGATTTTCCAAAATCCCCGGGAAAAAGCGCGACACCCTTTTAAAAACCCTTGCATGGACACCGCTGACCGTCACCGGACACGACGGCTTCAAAATGGCGATGATTACCAGAGGCGGCATCTCTCTCAAAGAGATCAACCCTGATACGATGCAAAGCAAAAAGGTTCCGGGACTCTACTTTTGCGGTGAAGTGATGGATCTTGACGGGCCCTGCGGCGGGTATAATCTGCAGTGGTCTTTTGCCAGCGGTTATCTCGCCGGACATTTACTGGGAGACCCGTCGGATTAATTGGCAATACTAACCGCTTTTTTAGTAAATTTTGTATAGACTTTCATCATGTATAAGTCAAATTATTTTTCCCATTGAAAATATTAAAATCAGAGGATTGCTGTTTTGTATAAAAAAGCCTGGAATCTCATCTCCAAAAGCCGTCGTATTGTGCTTATTTCCCATATCAACCCGGATGGAGATGCGCTGGGAAGTTCCCTCTCCCTCTATCCTCTTTTGAGAGATATGGGCAAAAAAGTGACCGTGGTCAATGTTACCGTGCCGTTGCCTGTGCGGTATGACTTTTTGCCGAATTTTGACAAAATCAAACCCAAACTCCCCGAACAATTCGATCTGCTGATCAGCTTTGACTGCGGTAGTTTCGACCGTCTGGGGATCGACAGGCAAACAGTTCCGCTGATCAATATCGATCACCACATCACCAATACACTTTACGGCGATATCAACCTGATTGACCCTGCTCTGCCGAGTGCATCGAGTGTTGTACTGCAACTGCTCAAAGAGAACCGTATCGCGTTGCGAAAAGATGTCTCTACCTGCATCTACACTGCTCTTGCTGAAGATACGGGATTTTTTTCCTATGAGAACGTCGATAAAAGAACATTTGAAATTGCGGCGGAACTTATTGCCGCCAAAGCCGATCCCTCCTTTATCGCCCGTCAGCTCAAAGAGCGAAACTCCCTGGCAAAACTGCGTCTGGAAGCGCTAACGGTAGAAAAGTTACAACTCATTAACCATGCTATGGTAGGATATGCGATTTTAAATCTGGACGATTTTCACAAAACCGGTGCATTGCGTTCAGACAGTGATGCCTGCGTCAATCTGATCCGTTCTCTGGCTACTGTCCAGCTGGCGATTTTGTTTATCGAGGAGCCGGAGGGGTATAAAATATCGCTGCGATCCAAAGAAAACATCGATGTTGCTGAAATAGCACTTGCCATGGGAGGCGGTGGACATAAAAGAGCTGCAGGGTTCAACGTACGGCATAGAGATACACAAAAAATACTAGACGATATTCTGCAAAAGGTACATTTATGAATCGAAGAAAAAAAG
>JALWRO010000060.1:6618-8302 GCA_027080605.1 Campylobacterales bacterium | reverse complement strand
TCCATGTTCAGTACATCTTTGAGCAGTACGGTTTTGGTACCGATACGCACACGCACAGGCAGTTCCACATCCATGATGAGTGAGAAGTTTTTCAGCTCCTCTTCACTCAGTTTCTCTTGCGGTGCGCACTGATCCTGTTGGGTGGGTGCTTCTTCGACTGTTTCGAAATTGCCTATGAAGGATTGATCGACTGCCAGCTGCATCACACCCGATGCGCCGGAGACAGAGAAATCTATGTCGTAGACTCTCTCAAAAGCGCTGAGATCGGGACTCTCGTCGCTGTAAAAGCGGATATCTTCCACCGTAAAGTTCAGGTTGGGAAGATCCGGTTGTGCAGAGAGTGTCGTGGAGAGTGCTCCGAAAATATTGGAGATAATCTCTTTGGTAGCGTCGAGATCATCGTCACTCATCTCTTCAAGCGCCTCTCCTTCGCCGCCGAGCATCAGATCGCCGAGGGCGGTGGCGAGTTTAACTTCCATACTCAGCAGCAGGCGACTGCCGTCGCAGTTGATGTTGGATGCGGCACAGGGAATGCGCAGTGTCGTCTCTGCGTCGGCGTTGTTTTCCGCTTCCAGTTTCAGTGTGGCGCTGTGTCCTGTCAGACCTTCGATGACCGATGCGCTCTCTTGTTGGAGGAGTGCGATAAACTCATTCATTGATTACCTCTTTTTTCAGCTTCTCGAGCCGTGCTTTTTTCTCTTCTTCAAACTTTTTGAGAATCTCTTTGATCTCATCTTTGTCGTTTTTGATGACCGAAGTAACTTGCATCGTCTTGTGGTGACGGTGGATACCGATTTTAGCTTCAAATACCTCTTTATCGTCGATCGTAATTGTCGCTTTGTCGCTGGCAGGTGTGGAGAGTTTGATGACATCGCCCTTTTCCAGCTCCATCAACTGTTTGATGCTGATGCGTGAATTTCCGAGTGTCGCTTCGAGGGTGATATTTGCCCGTTTGACCAACTCTTTGAGTTCCGCATTGCGGCTCTTTTTCGCACTGGCTTCCCCGATCATGATATCTTTGTTTGCCAGTTTGGAGAGGATCGACTCCAGAAAGATCACCGGATAGGCAATGTTGATCATACCGCTGGTTTCACCGATTGTCAGTTCCAGCACGACCATGATGACGATCTCATTCTGCGCAACGATCTGGACGACATTGGGACTGGACTCTTTGGAGGTGATGACCGGATAGAGTTCGATAATGGAACTCCAGCTGTCTTTGAGTTTTTGCATAACGACACGCAGGACGGTATCGAGAATATTGGATTCAATATCGGTCAATTCCCGTTCAATATCGTACGCTTCTCCCTGTCCGCCGAGAATTCTGTCGATCATCGGAAAGGCGATGGAGGGGTTCATCTCCAGAACACCGCTTCCGTCAAGTGGTTTGAGGGAGAATATATTGAAACTGGTGGGGCTGGGAAGGGACATCAGAAATTCGCCGTATGTCATCTGGTCGACGGACTGGAGCTGAATTTCGATGATGGAACGCATGATCGTTGAGATGTGGGAGGAGAGGT
The DNA here is from genome assembly GCA_027080605.1 of Campylobacterales bacterium. Lineage (GTDB taxonomy): Bacteria > Campylobacterota > Campylobacteria > Campylobacterales > QNZT01 > QNZT01. Next base: position 6,782 of record JALWRO010000060.1, on the reverse strand, counting down.
TACGCGCCATTTTGTCATGAATACCTTTGATGGCGCGCAGCTGCTCTTTGGAAACCCTGTTGGGACGTTTGAAGTCATAGAGCATGACCTGGCGGTTTTCCGCTTCACCGGTCGGGGCGGCAGCGGCATGTGCGGGAATTGCCTCCTCTTCACTACCGTCTACA
>JALWRO010000060.1:0-6608 GCA_027080605.1 Campylobacterales bacterium | reverse complement strand
ATCTCATCCTGACTTAGTATATCTGCCATCTACTCTACCAGCCGCTCCCTGAGTTGTAACATCAGTTTTTTGTGGAGCTGGGAAATGCGCGATTCGCTGATTTCCAGAATCATACTGATCTCTTTGAGGTTCAGCTCTTCGAAATAGTAGAGTTCGATGATCGTCTGTTCTCTGGCGCTGAGTGTCGTCAAAATACTCTTGACTGCTTCGATCATCTGATCCTCTTCAATCTTCTTTTCGACATGGTTTTCGACATGTCCGGAAACGATCTGCTCATTGAGCGGTACATTGGTCGAAATTTGCGATGCCGCTTTGGCTTCACGGATTTTGTGCACACTCTCTCCGAGTCTTTTCGCCAGCGTAAAATCGTCCGGTTCGCTGGAGTTTTCACTCAGGTGCTTGCCAATTTCGACATCGATCGCCTTGACCAGACGACGGTTGTTACGGCTGATGACATCGAGGCTGCGGAGGTAGTCGAGCATCGAGCCGTAGACGCGTTTTTTGGCATATCCCCAGAATGAGTCGTTTTGGGTGATATCGTAGCGTCTGGAGAGTTTGACCATCTCTTCCAGACCGATGGAAATCAAATCGTTGACATCGACGGAGGCGGGCAGACGCTCTTTGAGACGAAATGCCATAGCACGTACTGCGGGAAGGTACTGCAAGACCATATCGTTACTCACCTGGTATTTGTTTGTATTGTTCTTTTTCTCTTTACATTGCATCAAGACTACACTCCTTCTTTTGATAAATCATCACCATGAATACTTTTCAGCATGGCACTGATTTTCTGCTCACGCTTTTTAATCTCGCTTATCTGCATGTTACAGACGGTTTCAAAGCTATCTTTTTCGAAAAAGCTCACTTTGGTATCCGGCTCACGCAGGTAAAAGGTCAGTACTACATGGATAAACAGGTAGAAAAACAGTGTGACTGCAATGGTGTAAAAGATAATATCTTCTATTGCTTCAAATTTGATCACAGAAAAGACCAGACCGATGAAAAATCCGCTGACAGTAAAAAATGCCACGTAGTTTTCACTTCTCAAGCCGTTTCCTTAGTTATGCAATATATTAAATTTTACTAAAAATCATCTATTATATGCCTTAGAGACACACTGCTGTTTCTTAGCAGGAGTGAAGCAAGTAATGTGCCAGAAATGCCGGAGATGCTTTTAAAAGGTTTAGAAAAAAAAGTTTTTGCCGATTAACGGTATAAATCTACACGTATAGTATCCGCCAGATCATTATCCCAGTTGCTGCGGGGATCGAATCCGTCCATGACGATGATCGCCTGTGTCCAGAAAAAACCGCCGTCACGATACTGTCGTGTCACTTTGCCGACGCCGATCAATCCTTCCATATTTTCCAATCCGGAATTTTCAACCAACCCTTTGGCAAGTAGAAAGTTGCGGTGACCGTACCCCTCACCCTTGTCCTGATACATCCATCCGTAAACAGATTTGGCTTCGCTTTCATAGATGATCGGGAAATCGTTACCCGACGAACCGACAGAGAGTGATGCAATATTTTCGCCGTACTGGAAAAAGTCTGCATTGCTGTTGACAATGACGCCGGCATCCTGTGCCATGCGCTGCCACGGAGTTCTTCCGTCTGCTTCATGAGGTTTGGCGGCGTATTGATCGGGATGGTTTTTGAGATAGTCGGCATAGCTGCTCGTTTCGTTTTCAATTTTCGGATCGATTCCTTCGTAAGGGCGCAGTCCCCTGTCGCAGCGCTCTTTGTTGACGAGATAGAGAATTTTTTCACTGCTGCTGTAACTGTCCCAGATATTTTGCGGCGGGAGTGTCATGGGCAGGGTAACGGTGGGATCTTTTGCCCTTGCAGTGTTGAAAGCGGTTTCGATATCGCCGACTTTGAGTTTATTGTATTTGGATACCGACCACTCTGTATCGCTGCTGCTGTTTTGAATAAATGCGTCATTGAAGCTATTTTCACTGTCAAGTGTGTTGGTGCAGGTGTAGATATTTTTCTGATCAGATGTATTATTCTCCTGTGCAGGCGGTGTACTGGAGTTGGCTTCGGTGTTATTGCCTGCACCGCTTACCGGTGTGTTCTGGTTTGCCGGTGGTTGCTGTGTTTTGTCTGTTTCAGTTGTTCCGCAGCCGATCAATAAAAATGTAATGATCATGAAGAGTAGCTGTTTCATAGGTTTCTTTCCTTCTCTTTAAACTGTAATCCTATTATATCCGGAGAATGTAAATGAAATATAAAGCAAATCCAAAGCACAGGAGTAGTATAGTTTTATTAGTAATAATTATATAAAACTGGGATATTCATGAAACTTTTACTTATAACATTTTTTTTGGTTTTACCGCTTTTTGCTTATGAAGGGCATAGTAAATGGATCGGTGTTTTCAAAAAAGAGCCGGGGGTGCACTATCCTGACCAAAAGGTAGAAGCCACACTGTTTTGGGAAGCGTTTCGCAAGATTATCCGCAATAACTGGAAAGCGGGGTATGACATTACCGCGCTGAAATACGGCAACGGTAAATGGGTCGGAGTCTTTTCCAAAAAGAGCGGTTTTACCGACGAACGCTTCGAGAGTGCAGGACGGTGGAAACACTTCCGACCCATTATCATCGAAAACTGGAAAGCGGGTTATAATATAGTAGATCTGGAATACGCGCTGGGGAAATGGGTCGGTATTTTTGCCAGAGGTACAGGCTATACGGGACAATCCTACAATACAAAAAAGAACTGGTATGAGATGGAGTCTGTCATCAAAGCACGCTGGAAACAGGGGATGAAACTGACCGATGTGGAGCAGGGAGAACTCAAATGGGTCTGCGTTTTCAGCAAAGGTTCCGGTCTGGGTCGGCAGAGTTTCAGTTCCCGCGGCTACTTTTCGAAAATTGCGGCAAAAATCGAATCGATGTGGCAGGAAGGCTATATGGTAACCGGAATGGAGTACGGCATAGGTAAATGGGTAGTTGTGTTCAGTGAAAAACCGAAAGGGTTGCATCAGAAAATCAGTTTCAGAGATTCGATAGACAAATTTATCGATATGTTTGAAGCACGGCGCAAAGCGGGGTATTTTCTGACGACGCTTTCGTACGGATTTTAAATATACAAAGGAGGAAAGAAGATGAAAAGAAAATTATCGACATTACTGATTGCTGCAGGGCTGAGTCTGCCTGCTACACTGTCGGCAGACCATGTATGGGTCGGGGTATTTGCCAAAAATACACCCTTTAAAACCCAGGGGTTTGAGAGCAGAAAATATTTTACCGGATTTGCGGAGGCGATCAAAGCGCGCTGGAAACAGGGCTATACACTTTATGATCTGGAACAGGGGTATCACCGATGGATGGGAATTTTTGTCAAAGGCGGCAACTATACTTCCCAGGCATTTACCAGCCGGCGTGATATTGAGAAGTTCATGAAGATAGTTTCCATCCGTCAGAAACAGGGCTTTTCCCTGACCGATGTGGAGTGGGGTAACGGTCGCTGGGTCGGTATCTTCTCGAAAGGCAAAGGTCTCGGAGAGCAGGCTTTCAATGTTTTTTTCGAACTCGAAAAATTTCCGGTGCTGATACGAAACGCCTACAAACAGGGGATGAAGCTGGATAAAGTCACTTACGGCGACGGTCGCTGGCTGGCAGTCTTTTCCAAAGATCCCGCCTGGAAAGATCAGCTCATTACGATGTCTGAACATTTTGACGCTCTGCAGCGCGATCTGAAAAAGAAGTGGGCAAAGGGGTATCAGGTTGTCGATCTGGAGTACGGATTCGGCACATGGATAGCGGTGTACAGTAAAAAGAGCAAATATACCCATGAAAGTGTCGATGCGATCAATGACTTTGAGGAGTATTACCGGGATATCGTCAAACGCTGGAAAGAGGGATTTCACCTTATCGATCTGGCGGATGGACAAAACTAAGGAGTTTTCATGAAGTTTTTTGCCGTACTGCTTTTACTGACATTAAGTCTCGCTCTTGATGCCTTCGAGGGGTACAACAAGTGGGTGGGTGTCTTTGCCAAAGAGTGCGGTTTCAGAAAACAGGAGATTGTCACTGCGCTGCAATACAAAGCACTGCTGCAAAAAATAAAACCGTGGGATCAAAAAGGGTACTTTGTCAGCGATCTTAAATATGGCGACGGCAAATGGGTTGCCGTGGTGAGTCAGGGTGATGCCGTTTTCTCCGAAAAGATCATCAGTGACGGACGCTGGGTCGATTTTCGCGAAAAGATGCGCGAGTTGTGGAAACAGGGTGTCTGGCTGGTCGATCTGGAGTACGGAATGGGACGCTGGGTCGGTGTTTTCAGTGACGATCTGCGTTACAAAGCGCAGTATTACAGCGCCAACAGCGAGATAGACCGGCTTGACTATCTGATTGACGAAGGGTGGTCGCGGCACTATAAACTGACGGAAATCGCTTTTGGTGAAAACCGCTGGGTATTGATCTTTGCCAAAGGAACAAAATACCGCAATCAGCGTTATGAGCGTGCCGACTCCTGGAGTGATGCGTATGAGATAATCGAAGAGCAGTGGAGCAAGGGCAAAGATTTGATCGAGATCGAATATGCGTTGGGGAAATGGGTGATGGTGTTTGCGATGCACACCGGTTATCTGAACCAGCGTTACATGAGCCGCAATACGCTGGAGGCATTTGTTTCACGCGCCAAAGCGCTGCGCGAGAAGGGCTATTTTATTACAGACCTGGCGAATGGATGGTAGCGAATTTTTCTTCGAGTGCGGTGACGGTTGCGGTGTCTGCTTCCAGAAGTGTCGCGATTTCGTCGTGTCGGAGATGTTCCATATAGTGCAGCTGTAGATAGTTGATCTCTTCCTGTGTCATTTGATCGATGCTAAAATGGTGCAGTACCATTTGCAGTTTCATGAAGTAGTTTTCTCTGTCGGACATCCGCTTCCCCTCTGTAGTGATCGGGAGTTTTGCAAACCGAAGCTAGAAGTGCTCCAGAACCCTTTTGATAAAGAGTGCAAAACTCGTTTTCTGTGGAGGTAGAAGCACTTTGTGTTCCAGCTTTCGCAGCAGATTTTTGGTAATCACGGACATTTCATATGCGCAGAGGTTGCTGGCGTACTCCTGTGCGAAGAGTATGCGGAATTTGGAACTTTTGGTAATCAGCGGATCCTGTGAAATGGCGCCCAGATAGTGTAGCAGCGGTGGATTTTCAATATTGTTCTCCGCCACTTTTTTGATCTTGTCATAGATCAGCTCTCCCTCTTTTTCATTGCGCGTCATATTGAGCACCATGTTAATGTCGGGATGGAAAGTGTTGGTCACTTTGATCAACGCATAGGCATCGGTGATGGCGGAGGGGTCGGGGATGGTGATGACGATCACTTCATCCGCCTCTTCGAGGAAAATCTGTACATTTTTGCCGATGCCCGCCCCCGTGTCGATCAGCAGGAAGTCGAGTTGGTCCAGAAACGCCGCATCCTGTGCAAAGCGGTTCATGATTTCATGATTGTTGTAGGCAAAGATCTCATCGCCGCTCTCTCCCGGTATCAATACCAGATTTTCTTTGACTTCGATGACGATATCTTTGAGCGAGCACTCTCCTTTGAGTACATGCAACAATGTTTTGTTCACCTTGACATTGAAGATAATATCGAGATTTGCCAGTCCGATGTCTGCGTCGAATACGCCGACTTTATAGCCCATTTCACTGAGCTGGTACGCCATGTTGGCGGTCAGTGTACTTTTTCCGACGCCCCCTTTGCCGCTGCTGATGGCGATAATTTTAGTATCTGCTTTGGTGTGTTGCGCTTCTGTCTGGTCTTTGTTAAGAATCTGATGGAGTCTGGAAGCCTGGGTGTGTGTCATGAAACGTCCGCCTTCTGTTCATGAGGAAAGCCTTCAAAAAGGCACTCGGTCAAAAATGCCGCGTCTGCGGTGCGGATATCGTCAGGCACCTCCTGTCCTGTCGAAAAGTAGCTGATCGGTTTTTGTGTTTCGTAGATGAGTGAAAAGATATTTCCAAAGCCGGATGTTTCGTCAAACTTGGTGATCATAAGGGTGTCGATATTGAGAAAAGAGAACTTTTCATAGGCATCTTTGAGATCCTGATATTTCGCCGATGCCGAAACGACGAGATTGACGTTGATAGGCTGGTGGGCATGTTCGAGAAAGGAGGCAATTTTACGTATCTTCTCTGTATCGTGCTGGGAACTTCCCACGGTATCGATCAGGATGATATCGCAGTAGGAGAGGGTTTGCAGCGCTTTGCGGAAATCATCCGTGTCGATCACATCTTCAAAAGGGAGTTTCATCATCTGTGCATATTGAAAAAGCTGTTCCACTGCGCCGATACGGTAGGTATCGAGTGTAATAATTCCCACTTTGTAGCGGTACTTGAGCAGTGCGTAACGTGCGGCGAGTTTGGCGAGTGTCGTCGTTTTGCCGACGCCGGTCGGTCCGACGAGCATAATGATTTTCTGACTCCCTTTGGGCAACTCTTTTTCCAGACGCACCGGAATCAGCTTTTTCAGCAGTACCTGAAAATAGCGTTTGATTGTCTGTGAATTCTGGCGCATATGCAGTGGCATGTGTGCCAGTGTCTCTTCGAGAATCGCTTTGATATGCTTCTCGTCCATCCCGCTCTCTTTGGCGATTTTGT
>JALWRO010000059.1 GCA_027080605.1 Campylobacterales bacterium | reverse complement strand
CCTCGCTAATACGAACTTTATCCATATAATAAACTCTCCAAATCTGTAATTTTAATCTCTTTTTTACACGCCCTCGACAGCGTTTTTAAAAGTTTTTTCTCTTTTAACGAAGAACATTCAGGGCAGAGATAAAAACTTCTGCCGGTGCCGCTGAAACGGTGCAATATGTTGTCAATGCACTGCAATCTGATAAGCTCGTTTCGGGGTTTTCTCTCTCTGCAGCAAACGCACATCCTGATGGGACTTTTCATAGTTAAATAATTTTGTACATTATAATAATTTACCTTAAAGAAACTATTAATTTCCGAACTTATAGCCGATATTGTTGAAATTATAAGTTTCCACGCGAAACTGTGGGAATTTCTCTTTGAGTTTACGCTCCAGCCAGGCGGCATCGTCGGCATAAACCATATTGAAAAATGAGGAACCGCTGCCCGAAAGCGTACTCATCAGTGCACCGTTTAACAGAGCGGTGCTCTGGACATCAAAAAGCTCTTTCATCATTTTCATCCGGGTATTCTGGTGCATCATATCTTCCGACGCGATACGCAGTGTTTTCCAGTCTTCGTTGAAAAATGCCGCAGTCAGTACCGCTGCATGGGAAACATTGAAAACAGTCTTTTGCATCGAATAGTTTCTGGGCAGTTTTGAACGTGACTGGTTGGTAGACATCGGACGGTTGGGAATGATCATGACTGCTTTAAGATAGTCCGGTATCTCTTTTTTCTGGGTGACTACTTTTTCTCCTTTGATGGTGAGTGACGCGGTGAAACCGCCGTGAACTGCGGGGGCGATATTGTCCGGGTGCGGTTCGTAGAAAAGGGCTTTGTTCAGGATAGAATCACGTGAAAGCTCTACGCCTGCCATTTTGTAGGCGCTGGCAATGGCGGCGACAATGACGGCGGACGAACTGCCGAGCCCTCTGGAAAAGGGGATTTTGTTGTGAAATTCAAAACGGAAATTGTCCCGGCGTCCTACCAGTTTGATATAAAAATTATAAAAAATATTGACAAACTGGTTGTTTGTTCTGAGTTTCGGTTTGTTAGCACCTTCTCCTTTGATGGCGATGGAGACAAAGTTAGACTCTTTAACAACAATATGGTTGGTCAAATCGAGTGCCAGTCCCAGGGTGTCAAAGCCTGGTCCCAAATTGGCACTGGTCGCTGGTACATCTATGGTCAACTGATTTCCTCTTAAACTGCCGGTAAAATATAGAGTGGTTCATTTTCACTGCTGAAGCGTGTTTTGTCCAGATTTGCAGGCAATGCAAACGGTTTGATTTTCTCTTTCTCTTTGGACAGATCCACTTTTTGAGTCGTAATCATACCATTTTCCTGGCAAAAGTAAAGTGAACCGACCGCTTTTATGGGACTGTTTTGGTTGAAAGCAAATCCATTTGTTGCTAAAAGTGGCACCTTGAGCGTGATACTGAGTGTTTTTAAAAAAAGATAGGTGATTTTGATCGCCATAAAACTTCCCGGACCTCTGGCAAAACAGAGTGTCTGGAGATCGTAATTGTCCAAAATCTCTTTCATGAAGTGTGGAAGGATTTCACTCGTCTTTTCATGACTTTCGTAGTGCTGTATCAGTTTGCTGTTTTCATACAGACCGATCAGCAGCGGTGAGGAGAGAGAGATTACCAGCAGGTCGACAGATTTTTTGGGCACTTAGGCATACACCTTTGCAAGGTTTTCTGTAAAACTGCCTTCGACTTCTTCGATGCGATAATTCTCTTCCTCTTTCAAAATCTCTTTGGTAAGCAGGTGGTTGAGATGGTGACTGCCTGCAAACGAGCTGTATGCACCGATATACGGCATGCCGAGCAGTTTAAGGTCTCCGATAGCATCGAGAATTTTATGGCGTACAAATTCGTTGTTGTATCGCAAGCCGTCGTTGTTGATGATTTTGTTGCTGTCAAGAACGATGGCGTTCTCCAAAGAAGCGCCGAGTGCGAGGTTGTGGGAGCGAAGCATCTGGACATCTTTGAGGAAACCGAATGTTCTGGCTCTTGAAATGGAGTCGATATATTTCTGCTTGCTAAAGTCGAACTTATA
>JALWRO010000058.1 GCA_027080605.1 Campylobacterales bacterium | reverse complement strand
TCCTGAAACTGATGAGCAAACGAACATTGCCGAATGGGATCCGTACTCTACACCGATTATTGCGGAAGAAGACGGTGTGGTGACATTTGAAGATATCGAACCGGGGCACACTGCGACAGAGCAGATGGATGAACTGGGACAGGTAAGGCTGGTAATCAATGAATATATTCCGTCCGGATATAAACCTGCGATTATTCTGGCAACCCAAAGCGGCGAATTGAAGAAATATACTCTTGAGCCGAAAACATCGATTTTAGTCGAAAACGGTGCGGAAGTGAAACAGGCGGATGAACTGGCAAAAGTGCCGAAAGCTGCGGCAAAATCAAAAGATATTACCGGTGGTCTCCCGAGAGTCAGCGAACTTTTCGAGGCAAGACGACCGAAAAGCCCGGCGGTCATCGCGGAAGTTGCCGGAACCATCAGGTTCGGTAAGCCGCTGCGTGCGAAAGAGAGAATTATCATCGACGCAGACGACGGTACGATTAAAGAGTACCTTGTAGATAAAAACAGACAAATTCTGGTACATGCCGGAGAATATGTCCAGGTCGGTGAGAAACTGACAGATGGACAGATCTCCAGTCATGATATTCTCAGAATTATGGGTGAAAAAGCGCTGCACTACTATCTCATCAGTGAGATTCAGCAGGTTTACCGAAGCCAGGGTGTTGCGATCAGTGATAAGCACATCGAGATTATCGTATCACAGATGCTGCGTCAGGTAAAAATTGTTGACAGTGGTGATACGCACTTCATTACCGGTGATTTGATCAGCCGAAGAAAACTGAGAGAAGAGAATGAGCGTATTATCCGAATCGGCGGTGAACCGGCGATAGCAGAACCGACACTGCTCGGTGTAACACGTGCCGCGATCAACGCTGACTCTATCATCTCAGCGGCATCTTTCCAGGAAACCACCAAAGTGCTTACGGAAGCAGCGATTGCAGGGAAGACAGATCACCTTGAAGATCTGAAAGAAAACGTCATCCTCGGTCGTATGATTCCGGTCGGTACCGGTATGTACAAAGACCAGAAAGTCAAACTGAAATTTACAGAGTCATAATCATCTCATAAGCTTCCGGCAGGTTATCTTCCGGAAGCTCTCTTTTATCCAAAACCTCTAAACTTCCCTAAATTAAGCTTTTCATAAACATTTTTTTTGTATTATTGCGCACCTTTATAGACTGTGATGTCGATAAAGAAATCTTAAAAAGGAAAACATGTGCCAACTATTAATCAGTTGATTCGTAAAGAGAGAAAAAAGGTGATTAAAAAATCTAAATCACCGGCACTTGTCAAATGTCCTCAAAGAAGAGGTGTTTGTACGAGAGTTTACACAACAACTCCGAAAAAACCTAACTCAGCGCTGAGAAAAGTCGCTAAAGTAAGGCTGACAAGCGGGTTTGAAGTGATCAGTTATATCGGTGGTGAGGGTCACAACCTTCAGGAACACTCCATTGTCCTTGTACGTGGCGGCAGGGTCAAAGATTTACCTGGTGTGAAGTATCACATCGTTCGTGGTGCACTCGATACTGCAGGTGTTGCAAACAGAAAAGTTGCAAGAAGTAAATACGGTACAAAGCGACCTAAGTAATCAGGTTAGGAAGGAATACTTCACCGGCACAAAGTGTCCGCTGCAAGTATCCTAAAAAAGTTCATTACAAAAAAGAAAAAAATTATTATTGTTAAAATTGGCCAGGCTTTGTCATAAAAACCTTCGGGGACAGAGTTTGAGTAAATTTGCAAAAAATTGAAGGAAGAGTATATATGAGAAGAAGAAGAGCTCCAGTCAGAGAAATTACACCGGATCCAATTTACAACTCAAAATTGGTATCCAAGTTTATCAACGGTCTTATGCTTGACGGTAAAAAGAGCGTTGCTGCAAAAATATTCTACGATGCAATCGATATTATCGACAAAAAAGTTGAAGATGAAAAAGGTATCGATGTATTTTACAAAGCTGTTGAAAATATCAAACCGGTTATGGAAGTAAAAAGCAGAAGAATCGGTGGTGCTACCTACCAGGTTCCTGTTGAAGTCAGACCTGTAAGACAACAG
>JALWRO010000057.1 GCA_027080605.1 Campylobacterales bacterium | reverse complement strand
TCTCACCGCTGTACGAACCGGTGTCGTCACTTCTGGATATCAAAGGATACGATTTTTATGAATGAACTGAAACATATTGCCATCATTATGGACGGCAATGGCAGATGGGCAAAAAAACGGGGATTTTTAAAACGCATTGTCGGTCATGAAGAGGGCGCGAAACGTGTGCGCGAACTGACGATACACGCTTCCAATCTGGGCGTGCGGTACCTGACACTCTATGCCTTCAGCACCGAAAACTGGAAACGCCCCGAAGGGGAAGTGAGTTTTCTGATGCAGCTGATGGATCGCTATCTGAAAAATGAGCTGAAACTGTTCCTGGATAACAATGTCCGTTTTGAGACGATCGGCGATATCGCAGCACTGCCGAAGTCTCTGCGCGAACGGATCGCCTATACCAAAGAGAAGACGGCGCATTTTACCGGACTGACACAGGTGCTTGCGGTCAATTACGGCTCCAAAGATGAGATTGTCCGTGCGGTCAACAAAGCGGTGGAAGCAGGTCAAAAAGTGGATGAGGCATCGTTTGAGACGCTTTTGGATACAGCGGGCATGGATCCGGTCGATATACTGATACGAACAGGTGGAGACAAACGACTTTCCAACTATCTGCTCTGGCAGGCAGCCTACAGCGAACTGTACTTCACCGATATCTTATGGCCCGATTTTACGACAGAAGAACTCGATAAAATTATCGCGGATTTTCAGAAAGTAGAGCGGCGTTTTGGAGCAGTCAAATGATGGTAGAAGGTTTTGTGGTTACGCTTTTCGGACTCTTGTTCGGCTCTTTTTTAAATGTACTTATTTTGCGGATTCCCAAAGAAGAGAGTATCGTTTTCCCGGGGTCGCACTGTCCGAAGTGTAACAATCAGCTCAAGTGGTGGCACAACATTCCCGTCTTTTCATGGCTTTTGCTGCGTGGTAAGTGTCACTTTTGCGGTGAGAAGATCTCCATACAATATCCGCTGGTTGAAATCATCACTGCGTTGATTTTTGCCGTGGTCTACTTGAAACTGCAGAATATCCCCTATGCGCTGATTGTCGGGTTGGTGTTTGCACTGTTGTTCGGTCTCTCGGTAATCGATTTTCGCTATAAAGCGGTGCCGGACAGTCTGAATCTCTCTGCTTTGACACTGGCGATTTTTGCATCGCCGGATGTACTGGCAAACTTTGTCAACGCACTTCTGTTTGCGGGTGGTTTTTCACTGCTTCGCTTTTATGTCTCCTATTTTGCCAAAAAAGAGGCACTGGGGGAAGCGGATATCATGATCGCCGCGACAATCGGTGCAATGGTGGGTCTGAAGCTGGGTGCCGTGGCGATTTTTCTCTCGGCGATTATTGCCCTGCCTGTCTTCATGATTATTCGTGAAAAAGATTTCGAGGTGCCTTACATCCCGTTTCTGGCGATGGCGCTTTTTATTGTCTATATGGCGGACGGTTTTTTTGAAGAGGTTTTAGTCAGACTTTATGGATAGAATCACCCGCTATGTCTTAGCCAACTTTGCGCCGCTCTTTTTATCGCTCTTTTTTACGCTCTTTTTTCTGGTTTCGGTGGTCTTTTTTATCACCATCGCTAGGCTGACGGCGCTGATTTCGGTCAGTTTTGCCGATCTGGGTGAAATATTTCTCTATGCCGTTCCGGAGATTTTCTCCTATACGCTGCCTGTCGCCTATTTTATTGCCGTGGCGATGACGATGTTTCAGATGTCTAAAGAAAATGAAGTGATTGTACTCTTTGCACTCTCCCTCGATCCCCGAAAAATTGCCAAACCTTTTTTTGTCGTCTCTTTGTCCGTCTCCCTCTTTTTGCTCTTTAATGCCATCATCCTCGTACCGCTCTCCAAACAGATGAGCTCCAATTTTATCGCCATGAAGCGGATGGAAGCGAAACTCAATATCAAAGAGAGTGAGTTTGGTCAAAAGTTTTCCAACTGGCACGTTTTCGTACGCAGCAACAACAAAAAGAGTTACGGCGATATCGTACTCTACCAGAAAGCCAAAACGGGTGAGAACGATAAATTTATTCTTGCCAGACGCGCAGTGCTGGACAGAAACGATTCACTGCTGACGCTGACACTTGACGGCGGGAGTGTGTACGCGCTGGGGAATGAGCGGGTGACGCAGGTAAACTACGACAAGCTCAGGATGAATTACAATCCCAAACTCCGCAGTCTCGAGAGCAGTGAAATCATCGATTACTGGAAAGAGGCGCAACATGATAAAAATCGTGCTTATCAGCTGGCGTTCACCGTACTGGTTTCGATGTTTCCTTTGCTGACGTTTCTGTTCGCCCTCTCCTTCGGTATCGCCCATATGCGGTACCACAAACCGAATGTCTATCTTAACAGCATGATCGTGGTACTGCTCTACTATGTCGCGATTTATCGGGTGGCAGACCGTTTTCCGTTGTACGGTTCTGTTGCAATTATGCTGCTTTTCGGTTTCGCTTCGATTCTCTATTTTCAAAAACGGATCATGGAGCGTTTCTGATGCGTGTCAAAATGACGCTCAGTTATGACGGCAGCCACTTTTACGGTTTTCAGGTACAAAACAGCGGCGTGCCGACTGTTGCCAACCGTCTCTATGAAGCGTTGCGCGCTTTGGGGATTGATGCGCCGTTTGAAGCGAGCGGGCGCACAGACCGGGGTGTGCATGCGACTGGGCAGGTGATTAGCCTCGATATCCCCGTTTTCTGGCAGCGTGACCTTGAGAAGTTGCGTACGCATATTAACCGCAGGGCGCTGCCGCATATTCTTGTGCACCGTATCGAGCAGGTCGCCGATGATTTTCATGCGCGCTACGATGCAAAAAAACGGACGTATCGTTATATCGTCAGTGACCGGGAACCGAGTGTCTTCCTCACACCTTACCGTCTCTATACCGCACCCTTCGACGCAGCGGCAATTCATGAAGCGGTGAAACTCTTTGAAGGGGAGCACGACTTCAGACTCTTTTCCCGTACCGGTTCTGATACGACTGACTTTGTGCGCAGAATGTACAGGGCGCGTTTTTATGCACATGAAAAGGATTATATTTTCAGTTTCGAAGCAAACGGATATCTGCGTTCGCAGATTCGGTTGATGGTGTCGTTTTTACTGAAAATCGGGTATGGTACGGTGACGAAAGAGGATTTAAAAGCGCAGTTGCTGTGTCAGCGGGAAGTGGTGCGTGATCCGGTTGCGCCAAACGGTCTCTATTTGACGCGGATCCGGTATTGATGCGGGTATCAATACCGTAAATTTACGATGCGATCTTTTTAAGTTCGATCTGTTTGAGCGTATACATCGCGAGCAAGTCTTCGTTGTCCAGATTGAGCTTTTTACACAATACACCCAGTTTCAAAATCTGATACTCTTCGTAGTTGTTTTTCTTCAGATATGAAATCGCCGATGGTGTTTTGTTGATGTGTGCTGCAATCTCTTTGTTTGATACTTTCATTCGTTTATCCTGTCTTGAATTTGTTATACTTCTAGATCGGAATTTGGTGAAAATAGTTTATGCTTTTGCGTGTTTATGAAGGAAATTAAGTTAAAATTAACTTTTGATAGTGTATTTTATTACACTTTGTTACATCTAACGATTGGGAAACCATGCGCCTGGATCACTATCTTTTTCATCACCGTCTCACACAAAGCCGCAACCAGGCAAAAGCGTTGATTCTGGAAGGGAAAGTTTCGGTGGACGATACGATTGTCCGAAAACCCTCTCATGAAATCCCCGATGGCGAGAATCCCAGGATTGCTATTTTACAGGATAAACTCTACGTCAGCCGCGCTGCGGAAAAACTAAAACGTTTTCTGGAAAACCATCCGGTGGAGATTACGGGCAAAAGATGTCTTGATATCGGCAGCAGTACGGGTGGTTTTGTACAGGTTTTGCTGGAAAATGGCGCCTCTAGTGTGACAGGAGTTGATGTGGGCAAAGCACAGCTTCATGAAGTGTTGCGCTGTGACAGGCGTGTGATCAGTGTGGAAGAGACCGATATCCGTGATTTTCAGGCTTTGGAACCGTTCGATGTCGTTACCTGCGATGTCTCATTTGTAGGCATCGGTTATATACTTCATGATATCGACAGACTTGCGAAAAGCGAGATTGTTTTGCTTTTCAAACCGCAGTTTGAAGTGGGACGGGAAGTGAAACGCACCAAAAAGGGTGTGGTCAAAAACCAAAAAGCGATCGATCAGGTGATGGAAAAGTTTGAAAGTGAAACTTTCAGACTTGGCTGGGAACTGGTGAAACGGGAAAATTCTCAGGTGAAAGGGAAAGAGGGAAATGCTGAAATTTTCTACCACTTCCGAAAACGATAAAATTACATCGATTGCCATTGGCGGTTTTGACGGGTTGCACACCGCGCACAGAAAGCTGCTTGCCGAACTCGATGAAAACGGAGCGCTGCTGGTGGTCGACAAGGGCTTTTCTCCCGCGCTAACACCTGGTCTGGAGCGTTGCCGCCATGTGGAGCAACCGTGCTTTTTCCTGGATTTCGCTGCAATTCGCGGTATGGAAGCCGCCGATTTTCTGCACTATCTGCGCAGGCTTTTCCCCCGGTTGCGAAAAATCGTCGTCGGGTACGATTTTCGGTTCGGCAAAGAGAGGGCAGGAGATCCCGCACTTTTACGCCGGATGGAAGATGTTACTGTAACGGTTGTTGAAGAGTATGCTGTCGACGGCGTGTCGGTACATGCGGATAAAATACGGCGACTCTTAAAGGTGGGAAAGATCAAAGAAGCGAACCGGCTGCTGGGCAGGGAGTACGCCGTACGGGGCACACTGGTACGCGGGCAGGGGCTTGGCGGCAAAGCGCTCTATCCCACCTGTAATCTGGAGACAGGCGATTTCCTGCTGCCCAGAGAGGGGGTCTATGTCACCCGCACGGTGATCGGTGAAAAGCGTTATCCTTCGGTGACATTTATCGGCAAGCGGCTTTCGGCGGATAACCAATTCAGCGTGGAGACACATATACTCGATGAAAATCTGGACGTGAACGAGAAGGAACTGGAAGTGGTTTTTCTGGAGTACCTGCGCCCCAATCGAAAATTTGAGGCTCTTCATGAACTGAAAAAGCAGATTTCACAGGATATTGAGAAA
Source organism: Campylobacterales bacterium (assembly GCA_027080605.1). Lineage (GTDB taxonomy): Bacteria > Campylobacterota > Campylobacteria > Campylobacterales > QNZT01 > QNZT01. The sequence continues at coordinate 3,245 of JALWRO010000057.1, read as the reverse complement.
GCAAAACACTATGGATTCGGTGATATATAATCCTTGGCTTTTTTATGGGTGTACATCTTTTGATCGACCTGTTCGATGATTTCATGAAAATGATCACCGCTGTTGAAGTTGATGATACCGTAAGAGATGTGTACCTGAAACGTATTTCCCTGAAATTTGAAACGTTTGTTGTCTAGTGTATTGGAGAGCATGTGCATCTGATGTTCGATCTGTTGCTTGTCCTGAACAGGGGAGATGACGATAAATTCATCACCGCCGTAACGGACGGTCTGGGTGTCGGAAATGGTTCTGGTCAGTTTGGTGATCATTGCAAGTACTTTGTCGCCGGTGACATGTCCGTAGGTATCGTTGATATGTTTGAATTTGTCGATATCAATAAATACCAGTGTGCCGTTTTTGGTAAATTGTTCATTGATCAGATATTTTTCAAAGAGCCATTTACGGTTGTAGGCTTTGGTGAGTTCGTCAAGGTAAACCTGCTCTTCGAGCATGGAAATTCTTTTATTTAACGCTTCCATCTGTTTTTGCACATGTTTGAGAAGGTTACTGTCCTGTTGATCGATAGCGATAGTTGCCATATCGATATTTTGCTGCAGGAGCTGGGTATTTTCCACTGTCTGCTCTTCGATTTCATAGACTTTATGGAGGGTGAAGTCCATCGACTGGTTTGCCAGTTCTTCCAGATCGAGCGGAATATTATGTTCCTGCGCTTTGGTTATAAATGTCTCTTTGAAGAGTTCGGGAGTGATGATATCGAATTTTCGTATCGCTTTCATCGTATCATTGGTGACAACTTTGAGAGAACTGAGGTCCACAGCATATCCTTCACATGAAATTTATCTATTTACAAGATCGGCATTTGTGAAATTTTTTGAAGATCTATTGCTCCCTGTTTTGCCTCTTCTTGAGCATTTTTTTAGTTTAATTGGGTAACATACGCAGTTATTCAGAAATTAATGTAAAGGTGTATATTTTCATGGCAATGGAAGTTGATTATTACGAATTATTGGAAATAAGCAGAGATGCCAATGAAAATGAGATTAAAAAAGCGTATCGCAAACTGGCACTCAAATACCATCCCGACAGAAATCAGGGAGACAAAGAAGCGGAAGAGAAGTTCAAACTGGTTAATGAAGCCTATCAGGTTTTAAGTGATCCACAAAAACGTTCCGTCTATGACAGGTACGGTATGGCGGGACTGGAAAATCAGGGATTCAGCCACTTCAGTGACATGAATATGGAAGATATTATGGGCGATCTTGGGTCCATTTTCGAATCTGTGTTCGGTGGGGGATTCGGCGGCGGTTTCGGCGGTCGTCAGAGTGGAAGCAGTCAAAAATACCCGCTCGATATCGAAACGGATATTACACTCGATTTCAACGAAGCGGTGTTTGGATGCGAAAAAACGATCACCTACCGTTTCAAAACCATTTGTGATGTATGCGAAGGTACAGGAGACCGTGACAAAAACCCGAAAACCTGTCCGGAATGCAGCGGTCGTGGACAAGTCTATTACCGTCAGGGCTTCATGACATTTGCCCAGACGTGTGATGTCTGTCACGGAGAAGGTGTTGTTGTCGCACACAAATGTGATGCCTGCAGGGGAGAAGGGTTTATCGAAGAAGAAGCGACCACTACCGTACAGATTCCGGCAGGTGTCGATCACGGAAACCGTATTCGTGTCAGTGGTAAAGGCAATGTTGATAAACATGGACGTCGCGGTGATCTCTATGTGTTGATTCGGGTCAGGGAAGATGAGCATTTTGTCCGTGACGGTCAGAATGTATATATCGAAGTGCCTATTTTCTTTACACAGGCGGCACTTGGCGGTGATATCGAGGTTCCGACACTGCGCGGCAAAAAAGAGATCGAAATTCCTGTCGGTGTCAAAGACAAAGAGCAGTTTATTTTACGGGGAGAGGGTATAGACGATGTACATGGACGCGGACGCGGTGATTTGATTGTGCAGATTAAAATAGTCTATCCGAAAAAACTGAATGAGGAGCAAAAAGAGTTGTTGATGAAACTTGGAGACTCTTTTGGTGTGGAAAGCACTCCTCATGAAAACCTTTTTGAAGGTATTGTCGACAGGGTGAAAAACTGGTTCAAAAAAGAGAAGTAATCACCACTTCTCTTTGTATCTTCTTCTTTTTCGTCCCAAAGGTTACGGAAGCTTTTTGATAAAAGCGCCTTTGGCGACTCTGCGTACTTTCGGCAAATCTGCTTTGGCTTCCGAACGCTGCATATAAGGACCGACCAAAATACGTTTGATTTTTCTCCCACGGACAGTTGCCGTTTTGACGACAACACGCAGATTCTGCTGTTCGAGTTTGTGAACAAGTCTCTTCGTCGAGTGGTTGGAAGAGACAGCTGCAACCTGCACATAGTAGTCTCCGGCGTGGTGTAGTTCATTCAGATCCAGACGTACCCTTTCGATAGGTTGTGTCACGGCAGGTACCGGCGGTGCGGAGACTTCACTTTTCGGTTGCGGTTCATCGTCGATGATAATGGTCGTCAGATCCTGACTTTCCGGTTTCGGTTCGTCAGCCGAAGCGAGTTGCTCTGCTTCTTTTTCCGGTGTTGCTTCACCTTTTTCGCCAAAAAGCAGACCCACTCCCAGCATGGCGACGACATCCAGATCATGATCTTTGAATTTTTTGATCACTTTTGCTTCCGATACGAGTCTGAATTTTTCGTTGAGGCTGTATTTCAGACCACCTCCGGTATTGAAAAAGCCCTGCGATTCCAGACCGAGATTTTTGTCGTTGACATGCTCATAACCGACACCCGCAAAGAAGTAGGGGATCAGGTTGGTATCTTCCGGGCGAATCTCTTTTTGGACATTGAGATAGAAACGGTCTATATCGGTTGATTTGGTCAGGTTTCGCGTACCTGCGACTGTCAGCGGATTTTCTGCATTGCCGCCGTTTCCACCCTCGCCTGTATTTCCGTTTCCTCCGGTGCCGCTGCCGTTACCGCCTGCGCCTCCTGATCCGCCGCTGTTTCCAGGGTTATTGCCGTTATCACCGTTGCTGCCGGCACTGTTTCCGTTATTGTCACCGTTTTGCCCTGCATTGCCGTTGTCTCCGGCGCCGTTACCGCCGTTTTGCCCGGCATTACGTTTCCTCCGTTGTTTCCGGCGGTATTTCCGTTATCCCCGTTTCCGTTTCCGTTATTTCCGTTGTCACCTGCGCCGCCGGTTGCTGCGCCGTTATCCCCGTTTCCGCCGCCGTTTCCTGTACCAC
>JALWRO010000056.1 GCA_027080605.1 Campylobacterales bacterium | reverse complement strand
CTTTTTGTGAAAGGAAAGTCGCTTTGGCATTTTGCTTCATGTTGTAGATAACCAGAAGCATCAACAAGGAAACCAGTGCGAAAAGGAGAATATTTTTCTGACTCATACGGCGATCTTCACTTTGACACTGTTGTCACCGACACTGCTGTCGAGCAATTTAAACTTTCGTGCCAGCTCTTGTCTGAGCGCTTTTGCGCGGGATGCATCGGGAACACTAAACGCTACCGTCGCCGTTTTGTCATCAATATCCATCTGCGTAATATACTCCTTCTTGCTAAGCGGAATTTTGGAAAGGGCAAAGAGTGTTTCACGAATCTTTTTCTGTTTCTGAAACGTTTTGAAAAGTCTGTTTTTGATACTGTTAAGCTGCATCGTGGTCGGAGGCAGATCATATTTTCGGATCAACACACTTTTTGCCGCTTCCAGTTTGGCAGCCTCTTTTTTATAGTCGACATATTCCAGTACATATGCGCTCATGAAAAGCACCACCGCAGCGGCAAGATAGACAAATGTACGGCGATCCATCACTTCCACATCCAGTGAGCCGAGCTTTACTTTATGGGAAGTCGGCTTGATGCCTTTAAGATAGTCATCTATTCTGAGTTTCGGATCGGTACAGTTTCGGGGAATCTGCATCAGCAAACCGTTCAGATTGACCAGTGAACTCTCATCGTCTATACTGCAACACTCATCCAGACCGGCACACTCATACTGTGCAAAGCGCACGCTCTGCACTTTGGCATTGTCTGTAAAAAATGTCCCCAGCTTCTGTGCAATCTCATCACGGTTGTAGGCGATCAATATAAATTCACCGTCACCGGCAGGAATTACTTCGTAACTATAGACACCTTCGGGCAAACTGCCTTCAAAAACCGATTCCGCCAGTTTTTTCGCTTCACCCGCACGTTTGACAGGGAGAGAGACTTTTTTAACCCAGTAAAATTGCGGTGAGAGTACAACATCGAAGGTACCCTCCTTCTGCGGTACGGCATGTTGATGCAGGAAAAAAAGCTGTGCGCTATTTTGAAACAGATTCTTCAATACGATCTATCCTCTTGTGTGTGATGTCATAGCTGAAACGCAAGTCGTTCTCAACCGTTTGAGTACCCAATGTTAAGAGACATTTTATCAGATACTTACTTTTTGTATTATTTAAATCAAATTGACTGATTCTGAAAAGATTTTTTATCTTCATGAGCTCAGGATCAGATGTCAGCTCTGGATTCTTTTTGGCAAACAATGCACAGTAATCCGACGTCGTACCCAGCATATGTTCCGGTAATATATAACCGAAAACAGTCTCTTCCTCCAGCTGCGGTGCCGCATCGGTTTGCGATCCCGGAGCCACGGCAGCTGCATCACAGTCGAGCATCTGCTCTGAAAGGTTCGTATCACCGAACCAAAATACCTCTTCAACCGCATCCCGCGTCAGTTTGAAAACGTTTTTATCCGAACTCAGTGCATAATAACGGTCAAAAATCTTTTTGAGATGGTGATAGTCATATATTTTCCCCTGCGCAAAGTCGATATCGTCCGCAGCTATCTCCGTTTCTCCTCCCAGTTCCATGTCATCTTTGTCGACGGTATCGAGCATCAGATCTATCATGAGACGCTTGTCCTGAATCTCGTAACGATCCATAAAACGCTCCAGTGGACGGCAGAGAATCTCTGTGGAAAGATTTAAATCACAATTACCTTCCGCCGGCAACAGCTGTGTCAATATGGCGTTGAGGTTGAGCTTCTTCATGTAAGATTCCATCTCAAAACCGACCGTCAAACCGGTCTTCGGCTCCGGGAAAGGAGGAATATCGACACTCAGCAACATATCAAGCGCCTGCGGTGTTTTTACCTCTTTGGTCATCTCTTTTAAAATAGCTGTAAAATCTTTAAACGTGAGCGAAAACTGGTTTTGCGCGTCGATATCGGCAACAGTAGTAAAACTCTTTTGCGAAATCGAAAGGGTATAGAGCACCAGTGCCGTAATCACCGCGATAAAGCCCAGTGTCATCATCAAAACAATTGCTTTTTTCATAAATACTAAAGCTACTTTCACTATAATGTTGATC
>JALWRO010000055.1 GCA_027080605.1 Campylobacterales bacterium | reverse complement strand
TGCCCGGCGTATTGCATCGATCCGCGCGGCGTTTTCACCGCTGAAATAGTTTCTGCCGCTGCCGCTTTCCAGACAGTAGTTTTGGTAGATAAACCCCTTTTCTCCGGGCAGGGCGTTGAGGTGTTCGAGGATGGATTCATAGTCTATAGGCTGGTGGTTTTGGATATAGTTTCGGTTGAGTACGTAGCTGTAGTATTCCAGATCGTTGCTGATGACTTTGGCGACACTGCTTTTAAATGTGCGCCCGACAATTCCCGTACCGGCAAAAAGGTCGCAAAATATCTTATCTTCCAGAGAACCGACGGTACGGGAGATAGTATTGCGTAAAAAAGGGGAGAGCCTGCGTTTGGAACCGATGTAATTCATGTGAAAGATTATAGCCTGAAACGATTTAAGTAAAGATGCTAAAATATTGCAAAAAATTGGAGCAGAATCAAGATGCATGGTTTCATAAGGGTCGCTGCGGCGGTACCGAAAGTCAAAGTGGCGGATGTAGAGGCGAATATTCAGGAAATCGTATTGCTGATGGAGCAGGCGGAAGCGCGGGAAGTTGCGATTGCAGTCTTTCCGGAGCTTTGTCTGAGTGCATATAGTTGCGGGGATCTCTTTTTTCAGGATACGCTACACTGTGCGCTGGACAAAGGGTTGCGCAAACTGCTCGATGAAACCAAGTCCCTGCAGACAATCGCCATTGTCGGTGCGCCGCTCTGGTACGAAAACCGACTCTATAACTGTGCAATCGTACTTCAGCGGGGAAAAATTCTGGGAGTCGTGCCCAAAAGCTATCTGGCGAATCACAAAGAGTTTTATGAAAAACGGTGGTTTCAAAGTGGCAGGGAGGTGAAGGAGAAGATGCTTCATATTGCCGGCGACAAAGTGGCGTTCGGTACCGATCTGATCTTCGGCAAGAAGATTTTGTTCGGCGTTGAAATTTGTGAAGACCTCTGGAGTATTATCCCGCCCAGTTCACAGCAGGCAATCGACGGTGCGCATATGATTTTTAACCTCTCGGCAAGCAACGCACTCGTTTCCAAAGCCTCATATCGCCGGGAACTTGTCGGGCACCAGAGCGCCAGGACAGTGAGCGCCTATATTTACACATCGGCAGGCGTACATGAATCGACGACGGATTTGATCTATTCCGGCAGTGCGCTGATTGCTGAAAACGGGACGATACTTGCCGAAAATCCCCGTTTTCAGAGAGAAAACAGCCTGATCACAGCCGACATCGATATTCAGAAACTGGTCTACTACCGTGTGACGGAGACCTCCTATGCTGATACGGTACAGAAAAGTTTCCGGCGTATTCCGACATTTCCGCTGCAGCAGATCACCAGCATAGAACGCCGTTACGATCCTCTGCCGTTTGTTCCCAAAGACCCGGCAATACAACAATCAACCTGTGAAGAGATCTTCATGATGCAAAGCAGCGCACTGGCGAAGCGTATCGAATTTATCGGCAGTACCAAAGCGGTGATAGGCATTTCCGGCGGGCTCGATTCGACGCTGGCACTGCTGGTTGCAGTACACGCCATGAAACTTCTGGAACGTGATATGAAGGAGATAGTTGCAGTGACCATGCCTGGATTTGGCACAACCAGCCGGACGTATCAAAACGCGGTGAAACTCTGTCATCTACTGGGTGTGACATTTCATGAAATAGATATTCAGGATGCCGTGCTGCAGCATTTTCATGACATTGGGCACGATTCACATGTACACGATGTGGTCTATGAAAATGCACAGGCGAGAGAGCGTACGCAGATTTTGTTTGATCTGGCGAACAAAGTGGGCGGTATTGTGGTCGGTACGGGGGATTTGAGCGAGATTGCACTGGGATTTGCCACATACGGAGGCGACCACCTCTCGATGTACGGGGTCAATGCTTCCATCCCTAAAACACTGGTGCGCTATATTATCGGCTACGTGGCACAGAGTGAAGAGGAGGAGATCGCCGCAATTCTGGAGGATATTATTGACACACCTGTTTCACCGGAATTGCTGCCCAAAGAGGATGATCAGATTGTCCAGAAAACGGAAGAGATTGTAGGACCTTATGAACTTCATGATTTCTTTTTGTACCATTTTGTTAAATACGGGGCGATGCCTTCCAAAATTCTCACCCTCGCGGAAATCGCTTTTGAAGGGAAATATGAGAAAGAGACCATCAAAAAGTGGTTAAAGCTCTTTATCAAACGCTTTTTCGCCAACCAGTTCAAGCGAAGTTGTATGCCGGACTCCGTCAAAGTGGGATCGATCGCACTCAGCCCGCGTGGCGACTGGCGTATGCCGAGTGATGCGGAGGTGAATATCTGGCTCAGGGAGTTGGAAGAAGCCTGATCAGGCTTCACAACAACTGCCGCTGCTGCAGCAACTCTCCTCTTTTTTGGTGAAAAAAGGCTTCATGAGAAACCAAAGTACCAGACCCCATAAAACAATACTGCTGATAATCGCAACAATACCCGCATGTTCTCCCATATGTACCAGCGCTTTGGGATCGATGGCATTTTTATCAAAGATATAATCAAGCCCCAGACCGAAGAGAATACTTCCAACAATGATACTTCCAAGATAGATGTAAAGCGAACGGCTTCCGAGAATTTTTTTGACGACACCGATCGTAACCGTGTTGGTTGCTGGACCCGCACTCAAAAAGACAAACGCCGCACCCGCGCTCACACCAGAGAGCATCAACCCCGCCGCGATAGGCAGCGATGCAGTGGCACAGACATACATCGGCACCGCGATGGCGATGACGATGAGGTAAGAGAGCCAGTTATATTGCTGAAGGATTTCACTGAGGTTGTCGGGAATAGCGACGGTAATCAGCGCACCGATTATCAGACCCCAGAAAAGAGGTTTGGCAATATCCCCAAGCAGGGTGATGAACCCGTATTTGAGTGCATTGAACAGTGAAAAACCTTTTTTGGGAGTGTTTTCACAACCACAGCCAGACTCACACGTACTCTCCTCTTTTTTGGGTACGACAGCGGCAAGCGCACCGGGTGTACCGGCAGCGGAAAATGCAGGCGCTTGGGGTTGTGGTGCAAAAGCAGGTGTTTTGGTTTCGACCTCTTTGTCAAAAATATTAGTCAAAATTCCCGCGATCATAGAGATAATCATCGACGTGACAATACGGTAGATTGTAAAAATCCAGCCGAAAATACCGTATGTCGCCAGTATGGAATCAACTCCTGTGATGGGCGTGGAGATCAGAAACGAAAGTGTCGCACCTTTGCTTGCACCGCTTTTTTTAATACCCGTCGCCAGGGGAATAACCCCGCAGGAACAGACCGGAAGCGGCACACCGAAAAGTGTCGCTTTGACGACAGAGCCGACACTCTCTTTGCCCAGATGTTTTGTTACCAGTGATTCGGGAACGATTTCATGAAGAATACCTGCGAAAAAGAGCCCGAAAAGAATATAAGGCGCCATTGCATTGCTCAGCTCAATCAGAGCCTGCCAAAATTGTGTAATATATTCCATACTATTTTTCTCCTATTTAAAATTTTATACTATTTCGGGTATGTATAAGCTTAAGGGCATCTCTAATAACAGATGCCCTTAACTTATTACAGAAAACTTTACCATAGTCGATAGTTATACAAATTTTCTCTCATGAAGGATAATACAGTATGAAAAGAAGCTTTCACTATTCTCTGGCGGCAATTACCGCATTGATGCTGACTGCCGGATTTGTCGGCTGCGGCGGTGGAACCGGAAACAGTAACGGTAACAGTGTTGCGAAACATATGGGTTCAGACTTCAATCAGCCGGTGAATCACATCGGCATGTATGTTCGTAAAGTCGGGAAGAAGGATTTCGATCCTTCGAAAATCGAGTGGGAGTATGACAACCTCGAAGGTTTGCGGGTGCATGTTGGAGAGACAAAGTTGTATCTGCAATTCACACACAACAGCCAAGCGCCAACCATACAGTTCTTTCTCGATGCGGACAACAGTACCAAAACCGGCAATGCCGACGAGGGCGGGGCGGACTATATGGTCGAAAACGGTGTGCTCTATGTTTCCAAATCACGTGATACCTGGAACTGGGAAGAGATTGGGGAAGTTTCAAGTGTTGTCGAGGCGGGAAAGAGCGATACGATAGCCATTCCACTCAACTTGCTGCAAAACAGAAGTGTCGTCTTTAAAGTGAGTGCGCAGGCGCTGGACAACGCATGGATACCTGAAGTGATGTCTCCAACCGATGGTGGTAAATCGGTCTACGGTGCACAGCATCACATCGACTGGAGCAGTGTAGCCCCTTATACGCAGGATGGCGGCAAAGTGCTGAAGATTTTCGCAACCGCAGACAACATCTATCTGCATCTCGAACAGGAAAGCTTCCCGGCGCACATTCAGCTCTATATCGACACCGACAACAACAGCGCTACCGGATACCGAAGCGACAGCTGGTCGAACTTCGGTGCCGACTATCTCGTAGAGGATGGCATGCTTTACCGATATACCGGTCAGGGTGACTGGGGCTGGGAAGATGTTGACAGTATCAGCAAATTCAGAAGTGCCGGAGAGAAGGCGATACTCGATGTCACCGTTCCCCGCAATCTGCTTCCAAACCTTGCCGATAAAATCAAAGTGGGTACAGAACTCAACAACCGCGACTGGACCGATACCAAACTGCTTCCGGACGGTACTGTGCCGCTCTTTTTTCTAAAAACGCCCGCCAATGCGAACCTGCATGTCGAAATCAGCGAAGTGATGGCTGCCAATAGCCACACGCTGCTCGATCCGGACTATTTCAACTTTTCAGACTGGATAGAATTGCACAATCTGGAAAATAAGCCGGCAGATATCAGCGGGTATCAGTTAAGTGATAAAATTAACAAGCCAAAATGGATTATTCCCGAAGGCACGGTGATCCCACCAAACGGTTATCTATTGATTTGGGCGGATGACAAAGACAAAAAGAAAAAGGCACTCCATACCAATTTCAAACTCAAAACCTCCGGGGAAGCGGTGGCACTCTTTGACACGACCGGTAAAACTGTCGATGCCTTTGAATATCTGAAACAGCTGCCGGATGTTTCTGTCGCTTATCAAAACGGCAAAGAGGTCTACATGAACCCGACACCGGGAAGCTCCAATTCGACCGCTTTTGCGAGTGCGGTGCAGAGCAAGCCGGTGACATTCTCGTTGGCGGAAGGGTTTTACAACAGCCCGCAGACCCTGACGATGAGCGGGGAAGGGACGATCTACTATACGACAGATGGTTCGTTGCCAACCATCACTTCCGCAAAATATACCAACCCCATTACGATCGATAAAACGACAGTTGTGCGTGCGGTGAGCATTGTAAACGGCAAATTTAGCAGTCCTGTTAGCACCGGAAGTTACATATATGGTGAAAATAGTGCATTGCCGGTGGTCTCTATCGTCACAGACGACAAATACCTCAATGACGACAAGATTGGTATCTACACCGTCGGTACCAACGGCAAAAAGCCCAAAGATTGCGGTGACGAGTTTACCGATAAAGCCAACTTCATGCAAAAATGGGAGCGTCCGGCGCACATAACACTGTTTGAGACAGACAAAAAAGCGGTTCTCTCTCAGGATATCGGGCTTAAGATTGCCGGAGAGTGTTCGCGGGTTTATGCGCAGAAATCGTTTCAGCTCAAAACCGATGATAAATATGGCAAAAAAGGGTTCAAACATCAAATCTTCGCGGACAAAAGTATCAAAAAGTTCGCCAGACTCAAACTCAGAAACGCCGGGCAGGATTATCTCAAAGCACACATGCGCGATATTCTCGCAACCGAGATTGTCAAAGGATTGCATGTCTCCTATGAAGCGTACAGACCGGCTGTGACTTTTGTTAACGGTACATACTGGGGTGTTTATAACATCCGTGAAAAGATGGGCAAAGAGTATATCAAAGAGAATTTCGGTGTCAAAAAAATGCATCTGATCGAAGATGACCTTGTGGTCAAAGAGGGCAGCTCCGAGTCCTACGAAGAGGATGTACTTGCCTATCTCAAGAACCACTCGCTTGCATCGGATGCCAATTACAACTATATTGCCTCCAAAATCGATATAGAAAACTATATCGACTATATGATCACCAATCTCTATATCGCCAATGCGGACTGGCCGGGAACCAATCTGATCTACTGGAAACCGAAGAAAGAGGGTACCAAGTGGCAATGGCTGCTTCATGATATGGACTACAGCTTCGGATTACACAGTGAAAACAGTGCGGATTATAATGCCATTGCCAAAGCGACAAGCGTCGAAGGAGAAGATGCCTGGCCAAATCCTGAGTGGTCGACACTGCTTTTCAGAAAACTGCTGGAAAACCCGGGATTTAAAACGCAATTCAAGAATCGTTTCATAACACTTCTGGACACCACCTTTGCACCGGATCGGGTGAAAGGGATCATCGATACTATCGCCGGACAAATTGACAGTGAAATGGCACGGCATATTGCAAAATGGAATGCCTATGATTCCCTGAGCTACAAAGTCAAAACCAAAGCAGACTGGCTGGAAGAGATACAAAACTTAAAAGATTTTGCAGAGAAACGACCGGCGATTGTCAGGCAGCATTTGCAAAACCTTTAAGCTATTTACTCCAGAGTCTCTCCGGAAGCGGGACTTCGGTTCCGCCGGGAGAGTAGTTCTTATGATATTTTAACAAAACATTAAGTTTACTTATATAACAATACAGTGTTATAAAATCAAAAGGTCTCTCATGAAACGTAAAGCGGTGCATCTGCTTTTGCTGTTGTCGCTTTTTTTCAATGCCGCGCATGCGTTTATCATTACATCGCAGGAGCATTGTGTGCATGAAACGCCGGTCGAATATGTGACGGAGATGTCGCATAGCAACGACTGCGGCGATCTTTGCGATCTGCACCACTTTTTTCACTGGAATGCGATCGTCACGACTTTCACACCGGTACTGGAAGCAGATTTACTGCCCGAACAGCCGATCTCTTACAAACATCTTCATTTTACGACACTTCCCCAAAACAATATTAAACCTCCTATACTCTAATCTTTTCTCAACACCATAGTTCTCTTTACAGAACAGATACAATGCACTATGTGCATATTTGAAAGGATTATTTATGCAATATTTACTATGTCTGCTGAGCCTCTCAGCATTTGCAGTTGCTCAGATGATGTCACCGGATCAGCATCTCAAACTGCATTCTTATAACAAACGCCCCTCACTTGCAAAGAGTGCGGACCAAAAGGCACATCGTATGCATCAAATCGATGAGAAAAAGGCGAAGGCTATTGCCCGGAAAGTGTGTCAGACAGGTGCTCTAAAACTGCAATTGACACATCATGATGTCTATCTCTACTATATCGCCAAAACACCAACTTGCACGGTTTATATCAACGCTATGGACGGATTGGTCATTGATCCTGTGCGTATTCAAAAGGAGTCTGAATGATACGAAAGGTTTTAACACTGAGTCTGGGGTTCTCTCTGACTCTTTTCGGCATGGAATACCGGACATTTAAAGAGGAGGTACGCAAACATGCAAAAATCCTCCAGTCGCAAGATATCTCCCTGCAGATGGCAGAAGAGGAGAGCCGTATACTGCTGAGGCCTTCAAATCCTGAACTCGGTTTGGAGTTGGCAGGGTATGATCAGGATGCCGGTGATACGACACTGGGATATGCCGCAAGTCTCAGACAACGTGTACGTACCGGCAGTTTCATGGCTGGACTGAAGATGAAAGTGAAAGCCTCCGAACTACTTGCAAAGGCGTATGCGGCTCAGGGTAGAGCAGGGTACATGAAAACACTCGAAAAACTCTATACAGAGTATGTATACGAGAGTCAAATGCTGACGCTGCTTGTTCGTGAACAGAAACTTCTGGCACGTGTGGCACATATGGTTCAGATACGTTACCAAAGCGGTTCGGATACCAAAGTCTCTTATCTGCAGGCAAAAAGTGAAGCCGATGCACTGAATACGCAGATTTACACCGCAAAAGCAAGGAAAGAATCGCTTTACCGGCAGTTACTCTCTATTGCCAGTTTGCAAAAGGAAGTTGCGCTGGATGCAAAGTTTATCTATCCGGTATCTTTGCCTGATTTAAAAAATACCAAACCTGCACCGAAACAGCAACTGTTGTATGCGAAAGAGAAACTCTATAAGAGTCAATATAGGATGAATCAAAAGAGTTTCCAAAGCTATGATATTGTCGCAGGCGTGGAAGAAGAACCTGATCAGACGATAGGACGTGTCGGTGTAGATATTCCGCTGGCACTGTTTAATACCCGAAAAGAGGAGCGTTCTCTGGCGAAATTGAAGATGCACCGTGCCAAACTTCAAAATGAACAGCTTGCAATCGAAACAGAGGCGCAAAAGAGGATACATCTCAATACCATCAAAGCGCTGGTAATCCAATACCGGGCGTTGAAACGCCTGCAGGGTGAACAGC
>JALWRO010000054.1 GCA_027080605.1 Campylobacterales bacterium | reverse complement strand
GTTTGGGACTGACACAATGACAACAATCCAGAGAGATACGAAAGAGACACAAATCAAAGCGACACTTGACGTGTACGGTACAGGGAAGAACAGCATCGAAACCGGTATCGGATTTTTTGACCATATGCTCGAAGCTTTCAGCAAACACGGTCTGCTTGACCTGGAACTGGTCTGCCGGGGCGATACGCATATCGACTTTCACCACAGTGTTGAAGACAGCGGTATTGTCCTCGGCGAAGCGCTGCGCAAAGAGATTTTCCCGATTCAAAATGTCGAACGATACGGTGAAGCGACTGTCGTCATGGACGAAGCAGCCGTCAATACGGCACTCGACCTCAGCAACCGCCCTTTTTTACACTTCGATGTCGATGTACGGAACAAAATAGGCAACTTCGACGCGGAACTGGTCGAAGAGTTTTTCAGAGCACTCTGTTTCAATGCCGGCATTACGGCGCATATTGTCTGCCTGCGGGGCAAAAACCGTCACCATATCGTCGAAGCGGCTTTTAAATCTTTCGCCGTCGCACTGCGTCGTGCCGTCACGAAAAACGAGCGCATCGGTATTCCGAGTACCAAAGGGGTGTTATGATCGAGTTACTGGTACTCGATGTAGACGGTTGCATGACCGACGGAGCGATCATCTACACCCAAAACGGCGACGAAATCAAAGCGTTCAATGTCAAAGACGGACTCGCCATCGTCAGCTGGATCCGAATGGGGAAAAAAGCTGCCATCATCACCGGAAGAGAGTCGAAGATCGTGCAGCAGCGTGCCAGAGAGCTGGGTATCCAGCATCTCTGTCAGGGTGTCAGTGACAAGAAAAAGCGACTCGAAGAGATACTCGAAGCAGAGAAGCTGACTTTCGACAATGTCGCGGTAATCGGAGACGATTTGAACGACTACCATATGCTCAAAGCGGCAAAACGCTCTTTTACCCCCGCTGACGGAGTGGCATACATTCAGGCGCAGGTACAGACTGTACTGGGCAAAAAAGGCGGTGACGCCTGTGTGCGGGAGATGATCGATATCATCGTCGCTGAAGAGGGACTCCAGGAGGAGTTTTTGAAACAGTGGCTGTAAAAATATTTGCCGTCGTTTTGCTGCTGCTGGTCATGGAGATCACCTTTTTGAGTACCAAAAAACCCATCACACTGGAGATTAAACAACCCAAACTCAACTTCAGTGATATCACTTTTGAAAACCTGGACGCCTTTCTCTTTACACCCGAAGGACTCAAAGGGGAACTGGAAGCATCCAAAGCACAAATCTACAAAGAGCACGATGAGCTCTATGACGTACGCTCCGTACTCTGGTTCGATGACCACAACGACACACTCCGGGCAGACAAAGCACGCTACCGGCAAAAGATTCTGCACCTCATGAACAATATCTCCTACCGCTCCAACAACACCTTCCTTTTAAAAAGCGACGATTTAGTGTATAATATCGACACAGAAATTGCCGTCTCAAAAACACCCTTTTCACTGGAAGGAAATCACTCCAGAGCTACAGGAAGCTATCTGGTGTACGATAGCGTTAAAAGAGAAGTGAAGGCAAACAATGTCGTTTTTACCATTGAAGAAGAGGATAACTGACCGTTGAAAATTTTTTTGCTGTTTCTGCTGACCACCGTTTTGCTCTATGCCGAAAAGATCACCGTTACCGCGGACAATTTTGAAGCGTATGAAACAAAAAAGATCTCCGTTCTGAGCGGACATGTGCATATCAAAAAGGGGAGTGACGATATCCGGGCGGATAAACTGGTTATCCTGCTTGACGCTGCAAACAAGCCGGTACGCTACACCCTCACGGGGCATGTCCTGTTTGACATCCATACCAAAACACAGCATTTTGCAGGCAACGCACAGAAAATTGTCTACGATCCGGCACACAAACGCTATACCGCCGAAGGCAATGTCTTTTTAAAAGAGCAAAACAGTGACAAAACCCTGCAGGGAGAGAAGATTGTCATCGACCGTGTCAGTGGAAAAACCATTATCTCAGGAAAGAAGAACAAACCTGTCAAATTTACCTTTACGGTCGAGGAGTAGACCATGCTGAAAATTACGGAAGCCTCTTTTATCACCTC
>JALWRO010000053.1 GCA_027080605.1 Campylobacterales bacterium | reverse complement strand
GAGATACTCCGATATTTCGCCCATGATATGCAAGCGAACCAAATTGCACTACTTACCGGATTGAGTAGAAACAGTATCAACAGTTATCTCAAAGCGATACGACACTCCATTTTAAGTAAATATACACATTACGACCGTTATGCGATCGGATCAGTAACACCGCAACTCTTCGTGCTGCAAATTCTGCAAAACGGGGTCACGGTCGATCCACTGCCGACGCACATTAATACGGAAATCATGAAGTATCTGAGAGATCAGAGCGAAACGTTGCTGACAAATGTACTGGGCAGACACTACAGTGCCGTCATCGATTATTCAGAGAAACGTTTGTATTGCCTTCATGAAGAAGAGCCGGAACTGCAAAAACAGATAGTAAACTCTTTTTGGCACTATACACGCCTGCGCCTGATGAAATTTCGGGGATTATCACCCCAGACTACACTGATGCACATTAAAGAGTGTGAATTTCGCTTCAACCACCGGGAGAAAAATCTTTACAGAATGGTTTTGACCCACTTCCGTAAAAATCCTCTCAAACTCTAATCTTTGACCACTTTCTCCAACCATTGTGTAAAATAGTCGATCTGTTTCAGCGTCGCTTCCGTTGCGGTTCCACCCTGGGATTTTCGAGCATTCATGGAGTGTCGCAGGTCGAGAAACTCTTTGACATCTTCCCCGATACACGGCGCCATCGCTTTGAGAATTTCATACGGCATTTCACTCAGATCCACGCCGATTTTCTGTGCTTCGACGACGATAGCGCCGGTAATTTTATAGGCATCGCGAAACGGCATATCGCACTTTTGTACAAGATAATCCGCCAGATCGGTCGCGCTCAGATGCCCCACCCTGCACGCTTTTTCCATCGCTTCTTCATTGACCGTCATCGTATCGAGCGCGGCGGTAAGAATCTCTATGGAGAGCAGTGCCGTCTCCACACTGTCAAAAACCCCCTCTTTGTCTTCCTGCATATCTTTATTGTAGGCAAGCGGCAAACCTTTGAGCACTGTCAGCAGGGCAATCAGGTTACCGTAAACCCGCCCTGTCTTTCCGCGCAGCAACTCCGGAACATCAGGATTTTTTTTCTGCGGCATAATTGAACTGCTGGTCGAGTAGGTATCGCTCAGCGATATAAAGTTAAATTCACTACTTGACCAGAGAATCAACTCTTCGGAGAGGCGTGAAATATGGGTCAAAATCGTTGCGATATTGTAGAGGATATCGAGTGCGAAATCACGGTCACTAACGGTATCAAGACAGTTGATAGTCGGCGCTTCAAACCCAAGACTCTGCGCTGTCGCTTCCCTGTCGATACCGTACGGCGTACCCGCCAGCGCGGCACATCCGATAGGCGAAAAATTGTTGCGCACATAGGCACTCTGCAGCCGTTCGATATCACGCTTGAACATACTCATGTATGCCAGCATATGGTAAGCGAAGTTAATCGGCTGGGCATGCTGAAGATGTGTCATACCCGGCAGCATCGTTTCGGTATGCGCTTCAGCAATCTTCAGCAGGACTGCTTCGAGTTTGAGAAGTTCATGTTTGATTTTCAGTGTGTTTTTCTGTACATAAAGCCGAAAATCGAGCGCCACCTGATCGTTGCGGCTGCGCGCGGTGTGAAGTTTTTTTCCGGTATCGCCGATAATCTCCGTCAAACGTTTTTCCACCGCCATATGGATATCTTCGTCGGCAATATCGAAAGCGAAGCTCTCAGATTCAATCTCCGCTTTCACCTGCTGCAATCCCTGAACGATCTGTGCCAGTTCATCCTGCGTCAATATGCCCTGATTTGCCAGCATCGTGGCGTGGGCGATCGATCCTTCGATATCTTCTGCGTAGAGTTTTTTGTCAAATAGTAAAGAGGCGTTGAACCTGTCGAGTAATTCGGAGCTTTTTTCGGTCACACGACCACTTGCGAGTTTTGCCATAGTTTCCCCATATCTTTTTTGGGGAAATTATAGCCAATTTTTTTTAGAGTCCGGGGAGTCGCGGAATTCTGTTGAGTTTGGAGTTTTTATAGTACCAGCCCCACCCTTTTTTCATCCAGTGACCGATGACCGGCATCGGAATCATCATGCCCTTCTTATC
>JALWRO010000052.1 GCA_027080605.1 Campylobacterales bacterium | reverse complement strand
ATTTTTGGCTTCGTACATCGCCATATCTGCATGTTTGATCAAATCTTCGACATTTTCTCCGTCTATTCCGTAGATGGCGGTGCCGATGCTGGTGGAGATATGGGCGATTTTACCTTCGATGCTGAAAGGTTCATGAATAAGCGTCAACACACGGTTGACTGTGGCAAGAATGTTGTTTTGAATGGTTTGCCGGTTGAGGTTTCCGTGTATCATGATGAACTCATCCCCGCCGATTCTGGCGATAAAATCATCCGGTTTGAGGATCGTCTTGACACGGTTGGCGATGAGCTGGAGCAGTTTGTCTCCGGTGGAGTGTCCGTAAGTATCGTTGACATCTTTGAACTTGTCGAGGTCGAAAAAAGAGACGGCACAGAGTTTCCCGTTTTTAAGCGCTTCGTCGATTTTCTCCTGCAACGTCCGCTTGAGCAGTTCTCTGTTCGGAAGTCCGGTAATATGGTCGTAAAAGGCAAGTTTTCGGATCTTCTTCTCCGTCTCTACCTGACGGGTAATGTCGATACAGTAGCCGATGTAGACATTGGGTGTCCGCTCTCTGTTTTTGTGCATGGAGAGTACGACATGCAGATACTTCTCCTCACCATATTTGGTAAAGGCTTTCACATCTGTCTCAAAGACGCTGTTGGTGTCATATCTGAATCTTTCCAGATCGAGCATAAGTTGCTGCAGGGTCTCTTTGCTGAAAAGCTGATCGAGTCTGACAGCACCGGAGATAAATGCTTTGCTGCTGTATCCCAGCAGACGTTTGACATTGGGCGAGACGTAGGTGCAGCCGCTGTCTCTCTCCATATCTATCTTGAAGTTGACGACTGGTCCCTCTTTGAGCAGCGTATCTTTCTCTTCGAGGTAGGTGTTGTACTCTCTGAGTTCACTGTTGGTGACGGCAATGAGGTGTGAGAGTGTCGAGAGGGTAGAAGATGTTACTGTCGTATGGGGTGCATATGTCGCAGTTTTCTCTTTGTGCTGCCCGACTGCTTCACTCAAAGAGAGCATGGTCATGGTATGGTTCATGAAAAGCGTGTTTTCACTGTTGCCGTAAAATTCACCGCAGGTAAAAAAGCCGCTTACATCGGTGACATTGTTTAGCGGTGCGATCTCCTGCCGTGCGGCATCGAGCAGCATACGGCGTCTGGCGATACAGGAGTAGACAAAAAGCGATTCGCTTCGGTGTTTCACCTCTTTGTAAAACCGGTTGTGTTCGCCGACCATGAACTCCAGATCGCTGAATCCGAACTGGTAGAGTTCTCCCGTGGCAATATCGGCGGCAAATTCGATGGAACCGTCTTCATGAGGTATCATTGCCGTGCGTGCGATGACGATATCTTTTTCGGTTTTGACAATGGGAAAGAGGATACTTGATTTGCGGAAATTTTCACATGCCTCCTCGCCGAGGTAGTGTCTGAAAAAGTCGATCGCTTTCATGTGGTCGATCGTGTAGACACGTTTTCCCTCCGCGTGGGTAATCAGAAATTTTTTGCCGAAAGGAACCCAGTCGTTTTTGAAATGGTTTTCGACACTCAGTCTTTCACCGCTTAACGAAACCGCTGTGATACCGCTTGTCGAAATACCCTTGTTGCTGATAATCAGAGACTCTTTCGCCGGGGAGAAACCGGCAATACCGCCCGCGACAACCACTTCCGGCGCGACGGCGTGTATGCCCTCCAGCAGTGCCTGTCCGTCGGTGGTCTCTATATCGCTGAAGAGAATCAGCGCTTTGGTATCTTTTTGTACCAATGCTTTTGCCAGATATTCGCCGTCCTGATAACTGCCCGTAGTGCTCACTTTTTTGAGATGTTTGAGCCGGAGGGTGCTTTTGTCGAACGTGGTAATGGAGAGTACCGTCTCATTGTCTTTGAAATGGTCACCGATAATATTGCCCGCGGTAGTGGTGCCGATGATGACGGCGGAGGGAAAAAAGTTTTGCAGAATAGTCAGCAGATGCTCTACGACAGGCTGATGCGTCTGTGTGGTAAAAAGTTGAATGAGAATCGACTGCGCTGCGTTGATTTTATCGATCGGAAGCCGGCTGATCGCTTCGCCGGAGTAGGTCAGGTTGTAACTTTTCATGGTACGATATCCGTTTTTTTATCATTTTCTTGTCGATATATCGTATAAAATGAAAATAACTTTACACTATGAGTTTATAGCCTATGCCGTATTCCGTTTTCAGGTATCTGGGGTTTTTGTGGTTGTCGCCGAGTTTCATCCGGATATTTCGGATATGGTAGTCGAGTGTACGGTGCGATGCGGTGCCCGTCAGCAGACTTGTCAGGCTCTCGCGTGCGACAGTATGGTTTTTATAGCGGTAGAGCATCGCGAAGATATCGGACTCTATCGGTGTCAGGGGAACCGGCTTTTCATGAAGCCGAAGCTGACCGTCCTGAAATGTCAGTGGCGAGACATCTGTTTGTGCAGGTTGTGTCATTTTGCCGCAGCGGCTCAGATGCGACCAGATAGTCGCAGGCGCCGTACCGGAACGCTTTGACTTTGGTAGCGGTATCGCTGAAAGCGCTGATGACGATGACCGGCAATGTGAGGGCATTGACTGTTTTGAGCAAATCGAACCCGCTGTAGTCGGGCATGTTCAGATCGAGCAGTATCAGGTCAAATGTTTCGGTGTTGATGTAGGAGTGCGCGGAGACGACGGAGTCGGTGTGTACTACGTCAAAACAGTGTTCGCTGAGAAACGCATTAAGATATTTTGCCGTCGTCAAATCATCTTCGATATAGAGAATTCGAATCATTTTCATACAGTAACCTCCTCAGATTACTAAGATTTTAGTCTAGATTTGCTTAGATTTACACGGTATACTGCTTTAGATACTGAGGTGGCACAATAACGGTTCAACATTTTCAACTTTCATCTTCTGTTTTAAATAAACGCTCCTGCCATTTCAGTATCTGCAAATTTCGTGGAAATACAGGATAAATCACCATGCAGCAATTTGGAGATATTTTAGAAGAGACTGCAAACCTTACTATATTGTATGCCGAAGATGACCCTTTCACCCGAGAACTTTTTGAAGAGTTGCTGCACGAACTTTTCGGCACGGTGATCGTTGCCGCAGATGGTACGGATGCACTGGAAAAGTACCGTGAACATCCGGCGGATCTTGTCATAACAGATATTACTATGCCCGGTACCGACGGTTTTGCACTCGCCGAAGCGATACGTCAAATAGACGAACAGGTACCGGTGTTGATGCTCTCCGCATACAAAGATACCGACTATTTCATGAAAGCGATCGATATCGGTATCGATGCCTATTTACTCAAACCGCTCGATATAGAGCGGTTTTTAGCGACACTGAGGAGATTGATTTCAAAAATCAGGCTCATTCGCGAGGCAGATGAAAATATCACACTTTTACAGCAGTATCAACTGGTGGTGGATGCCAGTTCGATTGTCTCCAAAACCGATGTCAACGGTTTTATCACCTATGTCAACGATGCTTTTTGCGACATTTCCGGTTATACAAGGGAAGAGTTGATCGGGAGAAATCACAATATCGTCCGTCATCCGGATGAATCCGAAGAGTTGTTTGAAGAGATGTGGCACAGGATTAAAAATGAGAAAAAACCGTGGCACGGTATTATCAAAAATTTAAAAAAAGATGGATCCACTTACCATGTCAAAGCGACGATTACCCCCATTTTTGACCGTGACGGAGCCATTCGCGAATATATTGCCCTCAGAGATGATATCAGTGAAATCATGAACCAGCAAAGGGCATTCGATCAACTCTTTTCACTCCTGAAGGAGCCGGTCATTGTCTACATGAAGCTGGAAGATTTTTCGACGATAGAAGATTTTTACGATGCGGATATGGTCTATCAGATTCAGGAGAAAGTACGGATATTTCTTGAACATGAGATGATGGCACGGGGTATTGCGTACGGGAAACTCTACAAGCTGCGGTACGGTGAGTTTGCCATGGCGTTTGAAACAGCACTTCTTGGCGGCAACATCAACGGTTTTATCTGTGACTTGAAACTATTTCTCGAAGCGGTACGCGACCGGGTGGTACCGGTGAACGATTTGCAGTTTCAGATTTCACTGGTCATGAGCGTTGCCTGGAAAAACAGCAATATTCTCGAGAGTGCGCGTATCGGTATCAAAAAACTGTGTGAAATGAACCGTGATTTTATCATCTCCAACAACTTTTCCCACCTGGAAAAAGTGAATGCACAGAAAAATCTTCAGACTATCGCCACCGTCAAAAAAGCGATTCATGAAGGAAAAATCATTACCCACTATCAGCCGATTGTCGATAACGCGACAGGGAAAATTGTACGTTATGAATCGCTGGTACGGCTGGTGGACGAGCATGACACGGTGCGTTATCCGGCGGAATTTCTGGATGTCGCCAAAAAAGGGAAGTACTATTATCAGATTACGCAGATTGTGCTGGAAAACTCTTTTCGAATTCTCACTGAGCGTGATATCGAAGTATCAATCAACCTCTCTCTGAGAGATCTGCAGTCGGGAAGTATTCGTAAAACCATACATGCTCTTTTAAACACCTACGCCGACCATACCCATAAAATCACCTTTGAACTGCTGGAAGATGCCGATTTAAAAAATTTCAATACGATTACCTCTTTTATCACGCTGCTCAAAAGCAAAGGGATCAAAATCGCTATCGACGATTTCGGCAGCGGCTATTCGAACTATGAGCGTCTGCTAAGCTATCGTCCCGATATTTTGAAGATTGACGGCTCTCTCATCAAAAACATCGATGAAAACCGCTATTCGCGCTCCATTGTCAGAACCATTGTCGCGTTCGCTAAAGATCAGAATATTCAGACCACTGCGGAGTTTGTCGAAAACGAAGCGATCTTTGATCTTGTGCGGGATCTTGGGATAGACTATTCTCAGGGGTATTATTTCGGCAAATCCGAGCCGCTGTGAGGTTGAGAAAGCACATATCATGAAACAGATTTTTGTACTGATCGCACTGCTTCTCCTGCATATCGGGCTTTTTGCGGCTGAAGATTGCAATGCTTCGAAAATCTTTGTTACGCCGGATATGCTGAGTGAGGAGGAAAAAGAGTACCTCTTGCAAAAACATGAAATTAAAATGTGTGTCGATCCCGACTGGATGCCGTTTGAGCATGTCAACCGTATGGGAAAATATGAAGGCATTCTTGCAGACTATACAGACCTCTTTTCCAAAAAACTGGGTATTCCCTTTGTGTTGCAAAAGACAGAAAACTACCGTCAGAGCAGAGAATATTTGAATACAGGAAAATGCGATATTATTGTCGGTGAACAGGCGACAGAAAATGTCAAAAAGCTCTATTTCACTACCAAACCCTATTTTGAGACGCCGCGGGCATTTGTCACCGGTACCGATGCCCTGCTGGTGCATGATTTTTCCCAGATTGCATGGTCGGGGAAGATCGGTGTGTTGCCGGATTCTCCGGCAGAAGTTCTCCTCCCCCAGACCTATCCCAACATCCGGCTGGTGACAGTGCAAAATACAGACAAAGGGTTGCAGCGGGTAGCTTCGGGTGAACTGGTTGCCTTTGTCAATATTCTGCCTGCGCTGGTCTATTCCATCCAAAAACAGGGGTTGACCAATGTCAAAATAAGCGGTACACTGCCTTCCTCTGTCAAACTTTCGATGCTGGTGAACCGTGCACATCCTGAACTCGTTTCGATTTTAAACCGTGTGATCGATACACTGACCAAGTGTGAACAGCATAAAATTTTAAATAAATGGGTGCAGGTGAAGTATGAAAAAGTGGCGGATAACAGACATATAAAAGAGATATTGTTGCTTGTTCTGGTCATTTTGATAATGTTGGCTGCGAGATATTATCATATGCGCAAACTCAATGCCAGACTTGAAGCACAGCACAGGCGTATGACACGCCGAATGGAAGAAGCGCTGGAGAAAAACCGGCGCCATCAGTTGATGATTTTGCAGCAGAACCGTTTCAGTCAGAAGGGAGAAATGCTTAACATGATCGCGCACCAGTGGCGACAGCCGCTCAATACGCTTTCCCTGATGGTGCAGACCTTCGTCATGAAATGTCACTCCGGCAAAGCGGATAAAGCGGCGATAGAAGCGTTCTCCCTTTCGGCAAAGGGAGTGATCAGCCAGATGTCGGAGACAATCGATGATTTTCAAAACTTTTTCAGGATAGATAAAAAAGAGGTGTGGTTCCAGGTTTCGGAAGTGGTGTTTCACGCCGTCTCCATTGTCAAACCGGTACTCGAGAAAGAAGGTATTCTTCTCGATGTCTACTGCTCGGATGAAATTTCGGTGAAAGGGTTTCCCAATGAACTGGGACAGGCGATTGTCAATATCGTCATCAATGCTAAAGATGCACTGGTACGTAAAAAGAGCGGCATGAAGCATATTCAGATAGATTGCAAAGAGAGTGCTTCCGAAGTGACAGTGACGATCAGTGACAGCGGCGGCGGTATCGATAAGGAGATATTGCCACATATTTTCGATCCCTACTTTACGACCAAACAGGAGAGTCACGGTACGGGTGTAGGGCTCTATATGTCACGGATCATTGTGGAAGAGCATATGCACGGAAAACTGGAAGTCAGTAACCGTGACGGCGGCGCCGTGTTTGTCATTCGGCTGCCTCGTGAAGGGGTGTAGTCTTTAGCCCAGCTGTACAGAGAGATCTTCGAGTGCGATATCCAGCGCATCGCGTGTTTCATAAAAGAAGGAGCTGACGCTGTTGTCGGTGTGGTGGATGAAGATGGCGTATCGTGCGATTTCCACTTCATCTGTCGCGAGGGTATCGATCCACTCCAGGCTGATCTGGGTCACTTCGTCGCCTTCGCCGGTTTTGACCATCGCCGCGGGGTAGAGGCGGGCGACTTTCTGCATATCGAATGTCTGGTCTTGTATCGTAAATTCCATTATTTCAATTCTCCCCAGTTGTTTCCTATGGCAACGGTGCACTGCAGCGGTACTTCCAGCGGATAGATCTGCTCCATCAGCGTTTTCGCTTCGGCTGCAAACGTCTCCGCCAGCTCTTCACGTACTTCGAAAATCAATTCATCATGAATTTGTAACAGCATGATGGCATTCTCTTTGTCTGTTTTGGTGTCGTGCAGCTTCTGCATCGCCAGTTTGATAATATCCGCCGCCGATCCCTGAAAGACGGTGTTTACACTCTCCCGTTCAAACCCCGCTTTGGCGAAGGCGTTGGCGTTTTCGTAGTCGAAGTAGCGTCGGCGTCCCAGCAGTGTTTCGACATAGCCGTGCTCTTTGGCAAATGCTTTGATGCTTTCGAGATAGTTTTTGACTGTCGGAAACGAGGCGAAATATTTTTCGATAAACGTTTTCGCGTCGCTCTGGCTGACATGGATAGTCTGTGCCAGTTTACGGCTGCCCATGCCGTAAAGAAGTCCGAAGTTGATGCTTTTGGCGATACGGCGCATCTCTTTGGCTTGTTCGGTACCGAAGATTTTGGCTGCCGTTTCGGCGTGGATATCTTTGCCTTCACGAAACGCTGCGGTCAGTGCCGGATCTTTGCTGAAGTGTGCGAGCAGCCGCAACTCCATCTGGGAGTAGTCGATACCGATAAGTTTGTAGCCTTCACGTGCGATAAACCCTTCCCGGATTCGCCGTCCGATCTCACTTTTAACCGGGATATTCTGCAGGTTCGGATTTTTGGAACTGAGTCTGCCGGTGGCGGTACCTGTTTGCAGAAAAGAGGTGTGTACACGGCTGTCGGGCGCTTTTTTCGCCAGCTTTAGCAGCGGGTCGATATAGGTCGAACGCAGTTTGTAGATTTCCCGGTATTCGAGAATTTTGGGGATAATCGGGTGTGCTTCGAAGAGATCCTGCAACACCTGTTCGTTGGTACTGTAGCCCGTTTTGGTCTTTTTGCCCGCTTTGAGTCCCAGATCTTCAAAGAGTATTTTTCCCAGCTGCTGGGTGGAGTTGATATTGAACTCTTTGCCTGCAAGTGCGTAGATGTCGTGTGTCAGTGCGGCGATCGTCTCATCGGCTTCGGATTTGAGCTTTTTGAAAAACTCCTGATCGATCTTGATTCCTGCCTCTTCCATATCGAGCAGGGTGGCGACAAAAGGAAACTCCAGCTCGTTTGCCACCTTTTTGAGTTTGTCGTCGAGCTTTTCCCAGAGGGTGTGGTAGAGTTTCAGCGTCATCCAGGCATCTTCGGCGGCATATTCGCACGCCTCTTCGAGTGCGACGGAGCTGAAATTTTCACCCTTTTTGACGGTATCTTTGAATTTGACCATCGCGTGGTTGAAGTGGCGTTTTGCCATATTGTCCAGACCGGCACTCTCCGAAGGGTTTAGCAGCCAGGAGATGATCATCGTGTCGGCGTGGACTTTCAGGTTTTCAAAACCGAAATTTCCCCGCAGTACGGCAAAGTCGTATTTGAGGTTTTGTCCGACGACGGGATACTTCATGAGCTTTTCGAGTGTCTCCTTCGCATCCTCTTTGGTTAACTGTTTCCCCA
>JALWRO010000051.1:468-8490 GCA_027080605.1 Campylobacterales bacterium | reverse complement strand
ATACGCATAAGAGCTGGATATCCCTCTCAGTCGCTCCACTGCTTTTTTCACCACACCGATAGTATATTCGATCTCTTCTCTGGTAGTGTAGCGACTCAGTGAAAAACGAATCGCCGTATGCGCCAGATCTTCCGCCGCGCCGATCGCTTCCATGACCGGATTGGACTCGAGGTCTTCACTTGCACAGGCACTACCCGTACTCGCCGCAACCCCTGCTCTGTCAAGATCCCAGAGCATCGCTTCGCCTTCTACACCTCTGAAGCTGATCAAAATCGTATTGGAGACTCTCTTTTCACGCGGTGTAACCACGAAGGTATCTTTGATTTTCAATAGCGCATCTTCAAACATATCACGTAACTCTTTGACATCGTGCATCTCAAAGTCAAGTGAATCGACTGCCTGTTCCATCGCTTTGCCCATTCCGACAATACCCGGAACATTCAACGTACCGCTTCTGAAACCACCCATCTGCGATCCGCCATGAAAAAGAGGACTCAACTCTTTACCTTTTTTGATATAGAGTCCGCCGACACCTTTTGGTCCATGAAACTTGTGTCCCGAAAATGTCAGATAGTCCACATTGAACGCTTGCACATTGACCGGCACTTTACCGATCGCCTGTACTGCATCGGTATGGAACAGTGCACCGTGCTCCTGACAAATTTCACCGATCTCTTCCACAGGAAAAATCGCTCCGGTTTCATTGTTTACCCACATTACCGACACAAGCGCCGTTTTGTTGGTAATACTGTTTCGCACATCTTTCGCTTCAATCAACCCTTCGCTGTTGATCGGCAAATAGGTTACTTTGACACCCAGTGACTCCAGGTGTTTCGCCGCCGCGATGACGGAAGGGTGTTCCACTTCAGAAACGATAATATGATCTTTTCGCCCGCTCAGAATATAGTCGAAATAGATACTCTTAAAGACCCAGTTGTTACTTTCAGTAGCACACGACGTGATGACTACACTATCTTGTTTGGGGACATTCAACCCCGCATAGATCTTTTCCAGCGCCAGTTTCAGATAGGGATGCACTTCCCGACCAAATGAATGCAGAGAATTGGGATTCCCGTACATCTGGCAGAAAAACGGCTCCATCGCCAGTTTCACCTGTGGGTCTGTGATTGTTGTTGCGTTATTGTCTAAATAGACTTTCATCTTCTCTCCAGTTTTTAATAGGACTAATATTGTCTCAATTGTACAATTTGTTACTTTAAACGATACTTAGAAGCATTTTCTTAGTTTCGTCAAAGGGTACTCGTTCCGAAGGGTTCTGTTTCATGAACGACTCCATCGCCCCCTTTTTGGCAATCGCCTCATCCAGTTCAGGGTCACTCCCCTGCGTATAAGCACCGATGCGTATTAACACTTCATTCTCTTTTAATAGCGAAAACATCCTTCGAAATTTCATAGCCGCCTCTTTGTGATTCTGATCCACAACATCATTCATGACACGCGATGCGGAATTTAAAACATTGATCGGGGGATAGATACCAAGGTCAGTCATTTCACGGCTGAGCACAATATGTCCGTCGAGAATACTCCGGCTCTGATCGGCGATAGGATCGCTCATATCATCCCCCTCGATCAGTACCGTGAAAAATGCCGTAATAGCCCCTTTGCCTTCCTCTTTTCCGGCACGCTCCATCAACTGTGCCAGCAGTGTCAGAGAAGAGGGCGGATAACCTTTGGAAGTAGGGGGTTCACCAAGCGCCAGACCAATTTCACGCTGCGCCATCGCAAAGCGGGTCACGGAATCCATAATAAACAATACATCCCGCCCCTGTTCTTTAAAATACTCCGCCACTGTCATCGCAGCAAAAGCGCCGTATTTGCGCATTAACGAGGAATCATCACTTGTCGCTACGACTATCACCGTATTGGTCAAATCACCGCCGAGATTTTTGGCGATAAATTCAGGTATCTCCCTGCCCCGCTCACCAATAAGCGCTACTACTTTGATCGGCGCTTCGGCACCGCGTACGATCATTCCCATCAGTGTCGATTTTCCCACACCGCTTCCGGCAAAAATACCCACTTTCTGCCCCGCACCGGTAGTCAAAAGCCCGTCGATGGTTTTGACACCGACACTAAACTTCTCTTCAATCAATCCTCTTTTCATCGCATCGATCGGCGCTTTGATAATGGGCATCGGAGTACCGCCGTAAATCTCACCTTTACCGTCTTTGGGACGCATCAGCGGATCAACCACCCTTCCCAGCAACGACTCACCGACGGGAATAGTCAACCCCTCTTCGTCAATATATGCTTTGTCCCCGATCTTCAACCCCTCTACAAAACCAAACGGCGATACAAAAAAAGAGTCTCTTTTCAACTCCGTCACCATTCCCAGCCGCGCTTCACCCGAAGAATCGATAATTTTGATAATATCGCCGATACTCGGTTTCAATCCGGATATTTCGATATTAGAAGCGGTGATATTCTCGACTTCACCAAAACGGACGGAGATATCAGCATGCTGGAGTTTTTCACGCAGAGAGGAGAGCTTCATTCGTACCTTTGTGCCTAATACCGTACCGAAGGCGGGGTATTAATAAAGTTGAGAAATTCACTGCGCGTTTTTTGCTCGCGAAACATACCCCGCAGCGCCGAAGTCGTCGTGATAGAGTTCACTTTCTCCACACCGCGCATCTCCATGCACATATGGCGTGCCTGAATCACCACGCCCACACCTTTGGGATTGATTACATCGGTGATAGCATCGGCGATCTGCTCGGTCATCTGCTCCTGTATCTGCAAACGTCTTGCAAACACTTCCACCATACGGGGAATTTTGGAAAGTCCGACAACCTTTCCATCAGGAATATACGCCACGTGCGCACGACCGATAATCGGCAGCAGATGGTGCTCACACATAGAGTAAAACTCGATATCACGTATCAGAACCATTTCATCATTACTGCTGGTAAAAAGTGCTTCATTCAACACTTCTCTGGGATCCTGGCTGTATCCTTTGGTCAGGAAACCAAACGCTTTATAGACACGCTCCGGGGTTTTCAGCAACCCTTCTCTGTCGGGATTTTCACCGACGATTTCCAGCATATTTCTGACTGATTGTTCAAATTTTTCTTTATTTTCCATGGAAGAGATAATAGCTAATTTTAGGTTAAATTAGCGGTAAAGAATATGTGCCGCGATCCCTCCGAGAATAATTGCCACACCGATCACTTCCGCTACGACGTAAGGTGTGGAAAAAATAGCAGCATACTCTTCACTCACTTTGTAAGGGACTTTCATGACAGGCTCCGGTGTGTTAAGATACCTCTAAATCGACAAATAAGTCAAAAACTTTATGTTTTATGAGCTTTAAAGATAACTTTTTTTGCACAAACAAGTAAATTGTATATCTCAATAAACTTTCACCTCTTTTTTGTATAATCACTTATTCAGACCTCTCTTTAAGGAATCACCCATAAGCTTTCAAAACAAAGAGATCGATGCCATACTCTCGGATAAGAAAAAACTTTTAACCGAAATCTATTTTGACCTGCAGCGATACTATGAGAAAAAGTATGGGCACGATACGCTCGTTTTGATAGAGATCGGCTCCTTTTTTGAAGTCTATGAAGTCAACAATGAAAAAGAGCAGATCGGAAAAGCGAAAGAGATTTCCGAACTGCTCAATATCCAGCTGACACGCAAAAACAAATCTATACTCGAAAATTCGGTACAAAATCCCTTGCTTGCAGGTGTTCCCTCCGTCTCGGTCGAACGCTACCTCAACCGTATTATCCAAAGCAAACGCTACACCGTCGTACTGGTCAAACAGAAAGGCGAACCACCGCATGTCAAACGCTATGTGGCAAACATTATCTCTCCGGGTACCAATTTCGACTATATTCAGGAGCCGGGTGAAAACAACATCGCTTCGCTGATCATCGATCAAAATGCCGGTATCTTTTCTGTCGGTTACAGTGCGATCGATGTCAGTACCGGTAAAACAATGGTCAATGAAATCCACGGTACCAGCGAAGACAAAACTTTCGCACTGGATGAAATCTTTACCCTTTTGCAATCGTACCAGACCTCTGAAGTGCTACTCACATTCGCTCATGAAAAGATTGACAAGGACTGGGTGCTAAATTACCTCGAAATCCCCGGCAACTACCACTACAGCTTTAACAAGTGCCGTCTAAAAATCGCCTATCAGAACGAACTCTTTGCCAGAGTATTCATGATCAAATCTTTCCTCTCCCCTATCGAATATCTCGATCTGGAGCGCTATGCCTATGCAAGCGAGTCGCTGGCGCTGCTGTGTGATTTTATTATTGAGCACGATCCCTCTTTGATCGAAAAGATGTATAAGCCGAAATTTCTGACGGCGGAACGTTTTGTCTATTTAGGGAACAATGCACTCGAACAGCTGGGAATTATCTCCAGAAACAGCAGCGACAAAACCCTTTTGTCACTTATCGATCAGACTTCCACTGCTATCGGAAAACGGGTGCTGAAAGAGCGGCTTTTAAATCCTGTCTGCGATCTGAAACTGCTGGAAGAGCGTTTCGCCCTGACGGAAAAAGTGCTGGACAATTATCAAGTATTTGAAAACCTACTCAAACAGATTTACGATCTCGAGCGTATTCTTCGACGTATTAAACTCAAAAAACTGCACCCGTTCGAGCTGGCGTATCTTTTCACTTCTCTGGAATCGATGTTAGCCATACTTCATGAAGAGACCAAACAAGGTATTGTGATCGACAAAAATCTTATCGAAGAGACAGCGGACTTTATTCACCATCTTTCACATACCTTCGATCTTGACCTTTGTGCGAAGGTCTCCAAAAACCAGATATCCGAAAACTTTTTCTACGAGGGGATCTATCCCGCTATTGACTCACTTGTTCATGATCAGAAGATGCAACTCTACAAAGTGGAGACAATTGCGAAACACATCAACTTCCTCTTTGGTGGATCAAACAGCGAATACGCCACAGTGAACTATCTGGAGAGTGAGGGATACCACATTACCCTGACCAAAAACCGTTACGCTTTGATCGAAGAGGAGTTGCAAAACAGTTTCATCACCATCGACAATCAACACTACTTTTTCAAAGATTTTGCCATCAAAAAGCTCAAAAATTCCGTCAAAATCACCTCCGAACTCTTTGAAGAGATCTCTTCGGCATATATCTCCAGTCAGGTAAAGATGATCGCGCTGGTCAAACAGCGCTACGATGAGAGTCTCGAAGAGATAGAGAGTCGCTATGCCCTGCTGATGGAACAGATCATTGCCCATATCGCCGTACTCGATGTCGCCATCAGCAACGCAAAGTGCGCCACGCTTTACCGCTACACCAGACCCGAAATCCTGGAGAAGTGCGACAATCCCTTTTTTGAAGCAATCGGTCTGAGACACCCTATTATCGAGTCACGGGAAGAGAACGGTATCTACGTCCCCAACGATATCTATATGGGAAAGAAACGTCCCGATACCAAAACAGAACACCTGACACTGGCAGCCAGCAGAGCAGAAGAGGTGAGGGGAATCCTGCTCTACGGTATCAACTCCAGCGGTAAATCTTCTCTCATGAAGGGGGTAGGCATTGTGGTGATCATGGCACAGGCAGGTTTTTACGTACCGGCAACACACTTGCGTTTTACTATGTTCGACAAACTCTTTACCCGAATTGTCTCCAAAGACAATCTCTACAAAGGTCTTTCCACATTTGCCGTCGAGATGCTGGAACTCAAAAACATTTTCAACCGCGCCAACAAATACAGTCTGATCCTGGGCGATGAGATTTGTCACGGTACTGAAACGGAATCCGCCCTGGCGATTGTAGCGAGTGCAGTCATCAGACTTCATGAACAGGGTGCATTTTTCATCTTCGCGACACACTTGCACCAGCTCACTTCCCTCAAAGAGATTCAGGTGCTGCAGGCGATTATCTTTTTGCATCTTGGCGTACAGTATAATGAGATAGACGATAAACTCGAATATAACCGTAAACTGGAAATGGGCAGCGGCAGTTCACTCTACGGACTGGAGTTTGCCAAATCCCTGCATATGGATACGACGTTTATCAAACAGGCATATGAACTGCGTAAAAAAATGAGCGGTGATTACAATGATCTGGAACTGTTGAAAAAACGCAAACGCAGCAAATACAACAAAAGTATGTTTTTGACCAAATGCGCACTATGCAACAAACCGGTGGAAGATGTACACCATATCAAGGCACAGATGTTTTCCGACGAGGATGGGAACATCGACCATTTTCACCAGAATCACCGCTTTAACCTCATCCCGCTGTGCAAAGAGCACCACAAAAAGGTTCATGAAGGAAAGATTTTCATCAGCGGCTTTGTCATGAGTGAAGAGGGACTGAAACTCCACTATGACGAAAAGCAGTAACCGCTTAACTTATTTCATAACTCATCTCAAACTCCACTTCCGGAAAACTGCTCTCCAGCAGTGATTCGATCTTGTGCAACTGCTGCACCGCCTCTTTTTCACCCGGACTTAAAAAGATAACGGCGATCGACGCCTCTTTGGGATATTCACCGCTGATATCCAGCTGTGAAAGGTTGAACTTTTTGAGTCTCTCTTTGATTGCATTCAGTACTGCACGGCGACCTTTCAGACTGGAAGCGAAAGGAAGTTTCATATCAATATATCCATTTAGAATTACCATAAAATCTATTTTACAGTTTTTCTTGTTATAATAAAAATATTATATTAAAAGGTGAGATTAAGAGAATGCGAATGGAAGGCTTTTTAGGAACACGTGCAGATTTTATTGTCGATACAGTCATGATCACATCGGCACTACTGCCATTTCTTCTTCTGATAGCCATCTTCTTTGCCAGAAATGAAAAATATGATCTTCACAAATGGTCGCAAATCACCCTTTTTACTGTTGTCAATCTTCTCGTCATCGCCCTTGAAGCGGATATACGTTTCGGCGGTATCAACAAAGTAATTGAACAGAGCAAATATTACGGGTCAGAGACATTAACCATCATCTTTCTCATACACCTCCTTTTTGCCATCTCTTCCACCCTCCTCTGGTTTTGGCTCATTATCGTTTCCGTCCGACGATACCCGGTGCATTTCAGATTTCCGCACAAACGCTACGGTATTATCACCTACATTGACATCCTTTTGACGGTCATAACAGGATGGATGCTTTACGCTATGGTTTTTGCCAACTGATTTTTTCACATTTACCTGCTATAATTCACATAAATCAATACAGAAGGTGAATAAGATGAAAAAAAAATTTCTGCTATCAACACTCTTTGCAGTTCTGTTTTTTCTGACAGGCTGCACAGACGGTACAACATTACCGGGTGGTACCACAACACTACCCAATGACGGTAGCACAAGCACAAATCAACCGAGCAGTGGACTGAATCAGCAAGACAACGGCGTAGGAACAAGTGTCATTCCACCACAGGAGACAGGTATCGGAACAGAGTTCGATTTGGCGGATTTCATGTATGCCTATCCGGCTTTACACGACAAAACAGCTGAAAAAGAGTTTTTAGTGACAACCCAAAACAGCAACAGTTTTTTCGATCCCGGTAAAAGTTATGTGAAACGTATTCAGGAAGGTTTAACTGACACTCTCGGAGATAAAATCGTCAATGTCTTTGAGAACAACACTTTGACAGAACATGCGGTAATCAATGACACAAGAATCACCGTAACATTCTATCAGGACAATACAGAAACCGGTACGGAACAGTATCGTCGTATGGTACGTTTACATGAAGATATGTATCGCACTCAGGAGGGAGCGTGTGTCTATAAAGAGATTTTTGACAATGGTCTGGATATATCCGAAATAGTCCCCCGTCAGGCAAATCCAAATGAAAGTATTGCACATTTTGGGAAAGTACTGCATGTCTATTGCGGTACGCGCACCGGTACCATAATCGACAGATATTATGCAGACGGATGGGGTGTCATCGCTGAAATATCACAAAATAGTGACGGCACCACCACTTACAGTGTACTCAACCAGTCCAGTTATGCTATCAATTGAATATAAG
>JALWRO010000051.1:0-458 GCA_027080605.1 Campylobacterales bacterium | reverse complement strand
ATATAAGCCGGCATGTTTTTCATGCCGGCAATGCACGTTTACGCTTTACGTTCCTTGACTTTGTTTAACAAGTCTTCAAAAAAAGATTCAATCTCTTCCGCCGCTTCTTTTGCCATATTGGTTATTTCATGCTCTTTCTCCTGAAAGTCGTAAGAGAGTTTTTTACGTTTCTCTTCCCATAGATCCTCTGCCTCTTTTTTGGCGAGATGTGCACGCAGTGCGGCTGTATCCATCTCTGTTTCTGTTTTTTCAGCGATCTTTTTGGTAAACTCCTCGGCTGTCTCTTTCACTTTTTCCAGTTTTTCACGTGCTTCGAGAATATCAAGATTCGGTTTGAGTGCATCTTTTTTCTCTTCCACTTCCGATATCGTCTCTTTAAGTTTTTCTCCGATGGAAGAGAAGTTCTTTTTTAAATCACTCCAAAGCTCCTTGGCATCTTCCGCCAACTCTTCCTGTTC
>JALWRO010000050.1:9683-29257 GCA_027080605.1 Campylobacterales bacterium | reverse complement strand
CCCATAAATCTATCAGGATAATGATTTATAATTTTACCCATAAAAAGATAGCAAAGAGATTAAAAGCTGCCGCAAAAAGGGGTGTCAGAGTGGAAATTATCTTCGATCGGAAAAGTTCGCGTGAAGATAAACGAAGAAGTATGCTCTATTTTTTGGCTAAATATAAAAATATATTTATTTATAAATTAAAAGGAAAGTATATTAAAAGACAGGATCGATATGGCATCATGCACATGAAAAGTGCTGTGTTTGACCATCGCCGTGTGATATTCGGCTCGGCAAACTGGACCTACTCGGCATTTGGCAAAAACTACGAAATACTCTATGCGGAAAACGACTATGCCAAAGCAAAACAGTTTGAAAAATATTTTGAGATTATGAAGCAGCGTAGTGTGCCTTTCAGATAAGGTGTTTCAGATATTCGAAAGCCCTTAAAAAATCTTCTTTGAAGAGTCCCATCATTGCCGCCAGTACGGATACCATCACCATAATGGAGAGAAATATTTTGATCGGAAAGCCGATTACCAGAAGGTTGAACTGCGGCATGGTTTTCATGAGCATTCCAAATATGACATCGGATAAAATAGAGAGTGCGATAAACGGAAAAGAGATAATTAAACCCATCATGAACATATGGCGTACGGATGCGTTGATGTAATCCCACATGAACTCCTGCGGGTAGAATCCTCCCAGCTGGATATGGTGGATACTTTCGCTCAAGAAGAGCAGTATCAGGTGGTGCCCGTTGAATGAGAGTATGATCAAAACGGCAATCAGCGTCAGTATCTGCCCGATAATAGGGGTGTTGGTGCCTGTAGTCGGATCCATTACCGATGCCATCGAAAATCCCATAATCATAGAGATTTGACTACCTGCCAGTCCCAGTGCCGCAAAGACAAAGTTTAAAATCAGTGCCGCGATAAAGCCCAGCATAAATTCACTCATGACATAAAAAGCGATATTGCCGACGTCATAGGGAACATGGTTGAGTGTCGTGACAGGGAAAAAAAGGATTGTCAGATAAAAAGCGAGTGCTGTTTTTACCGGTACAGGGATGGACATATGTGAAAAAAATGGGAAAAAAGCGATCACACCGCTGATGCGTGAAAAGAGCAGGAAGAAGATGATTGCATTGTCCTGTGTCAGAAGATCGGCGAGTTGCAATGTACCCCTTTACAAGATGACCGGCACAAGCCTTTTCTCTTTGAGTCGATAGACAGTGTTACAGCGTGAAGCGATTTTTTCATCGTGGGTAACAATAAAAAGTCCACCTTTTCTTTCATGGGTATATTCTAGCATAACATCCATCACATCATTGGCTGTCTGTCGGTCAAGGTTGCCTGTCGGTTCATCCGCGAAGATAACTCTTGGCTGTTTGACCAGTACCCGGGCAATGGAGACACGCTGTTGCTGTCCTCCTGAAAGTACGGAGACATTTTTGGGAAGGGTATCTTCGATTTTAAGTTTTTTGATAATGTCGAGATTGATCTTCTTACTGGCGATAAGTAATGATATTTTCAGATTCTCTTTTGCCGTAAAGCCTTTGAACAGATAGTGTGATTGAAAAATAATACCAATCTCTTTGCGTCTGATTTCCAGGAGCTTTTTATCGTTTTGGGCATACATGTCAAGACCACGGTAATAGACTTTTCCCTTGTTTGGTTGAAGGAGGGTGGAGAGTATGTGTAACAGTGTCGATTTTCCGCTGCCGCTGACACCTAAAATGGCGATAGACTCTTTTTCACGGATGGCGATATTGATATTTTCAAAAAGGGTATAATCAAAAGCGTGGGTAATGTCGGTTGCCCGAAGGAGTGTCGTTTCGAGTGTTTCGGTAGAAGAGGTATTCGGTATGGTTTCAATCATCTCCAAAATACCTCCTCTGTTTTTTATGTTAGCCTAACTGTGCCGCTACTTCAGCCGCAAAATCGTCATCTTTTTTCTCGATACCTTCACCGAGTTCATATCTGACAAATTTTGTAATCTCAATGTTGTCACCAAGTGCTTTGGATTTCTCTTCTACTACCTGAGAGACAGTTTTTTTGTCGTCAAGTGCGTAGAATTGATCCAGCAGACACATTTGCTGATCGAGCAGTGTATTGTCCGCAATATATCTTTCCAGTTTGCCTGGAAGAATTCTATCCCAAATTTTCTCAGGTTTCCCTTCTGCTTTGAGTTCTTCTTTGATTTTCTCTTCTACTTCTTTCATGACTTCGTCAGTCAGTTGTAGTTTGGAGATGTAATCGGGTACGTTTTTCAGAGGCTTACCGAGTCTTTTAAGCTCTTCATTTTCTTTTTCTATAGATTTTGCGATACCTTCTGTCTCTTTTGCCACGAAATCCGCATCGAACTCTTTATAGCTGAGGATTTGCGGTTTGAGTGCCGCGATGTGCATAGCAAGTTGTTTCAAAAAGTCAGTAACTGCCTCTTTGTTTTCTGCTTTGTCAAATTTTGCACTGACCAGAACGCCGATTTTACCACCCATATGGATATAACCGTTGACAACTTCATTGTCCGCAGTCTCGATAATCTCAAATCTTCTGACAACCATGTTTTCGCCGATTGTAGCGATGTTTGATTTGACATACTCTTCAAATGACTGACCTTCGATTTGGGAAGCGTTGAGTGCTTCGATATCGGCAGGTTTATTATCATGAATATGTTTGACTGTATTTTTTGCAAAGTTTTGGAAAAGTTCGTTTTTCGCAACGAAGTCTGTTTCCGCGTTCACTTCTGCCATAGTCGCTTTTTTGAAATCGGGTTCGATCTCTACCGCTACCGTACCTTCCGCCGCGATTCTGTCAGATTTTTTACCTGCGCTTGAGAGACCTTTTTTCTTTAGCCAGTCGATAGCGTCTTCCATATTACCATTGCTCTCAACCAATGCTTTTTTACAATCCATCATACCGGCACCGGTTTTTTCTCTGAGCTCTTTTACCATTGCTGCAGTAACTGCCATTGATTTTCTCCTGTTTTGTTTTATTTCGTTTTTTTGTAGTTGAACGTGGTGTAAAAAGCCGGAAGTTCGGCTCTTCATAGCGTGACATATACAGGCAGAAGATGCCTGTATATCAAAATGAAATTATTCTGCTTTTTCTTCACTTTTCGCTTCAGCTTCAGCCTCTGCTTTTGCTTCTGCGAGTAAAGCTTCTTTCTCTTCGTCCGAGATATCACCTGTTGCCGCCGGTGTTTCTTCTGTCACATTTTCTTCCGCAGCATCCTGTTCTCTCAGTGCTTTACCTTCGTTGATCGCTTCTGCCATCTCTTTACAGAAAAGCTGAATAGATCTGATCGCATCATCGTTACCCGGAATAGGGAAATCGACTACGTCGGGATCACAGTTGGTATCGATCGGTGCTACAACCGGAATATGCAGGTGGTTCGCTTCATTGACCGCGATTTTCTCTTTGACTGTATCGATAATAAAGACCATATCCGGTGCTTTTTTCATGTCCCTGATACCGCCGAGGTAGTTTAAAAGTTTCTGCTTTTTTCTCTGAAGCATCAACGCCTCTTTTTTTGTCAGAAGATCCATTTGACCTTCTTCTTCCATTTTCTCGATGATGTCGAGTTTTTTGATTGATTTTTTGATGGTCTGGAAGTTGGTCAGCATACCGCCGAGCCATCTGTGGTTGACATACGGCATACCGCAGCTTTCCGCATGCTCTTTGATTGCGTTGGTAGCCTGTTTTTTTGTACCTACGAAAAGGATTGTTTTTCCTTCAGCTGCTGCATCTCTGACGATGTTGTATGTATATCTGAAGTATCTCAGTGTTTTTTGAAGATCGATGATATAGATATTTTTTCTCTCACCAAAGATATAAGGTTTCATCTTTGGATTCCATCTTCTTGTCTGGTGTCCGAAGTGTACACCGCACTCTAGTAAATCTTTCATTGTAACCATGACAATGCTCCTTGTGTTAATGTTTTTTGGTTTTGCCTCCACACCCCTTAACAACCGTAGTTGCAACCGTTCAAGGACTGATGTGTGTGAATTGATCACCGTACCGGCAAATATTCTGAAATTTTGATGCAGTGATTTTGTTCATAATCAAGGCAGATTTTTGAAGGACTCGCCGTAGCGAATTCGAAAAAATCTAACGCAGAGTATGGACAAAATCACTGCACCCTTTGGGGAGCACGGGAAGAAGCAATCTATACGCCAGAAAATCTTTGAATTAACCAGTTAGTCCTGCAGATTTTCTAACGTATATCTCACTCCTTCCCGTACTCTCAAAACTTCAGAATATTTGCCGGCACGGTGATGAAGCTGCGTATGATATCGAAAAGTTGTTTAGAATTTCTTTAAATGTGTCGTAAGGTTTGATAAACAGTTTTGTGCAAAGTAACATAAATTTTATAAAAGTTATGTTAATATTAACTATGATAATTAAAATATTATTTTCAATAATCTTTGTTTTGATAAGTTTTTTGCATGCAGACTTGCTCAAAGAAAATTTTATTACTTTTGATCTGAACGGTTCAGCACCTAAAGCAGTGGTGGATTTTGAGTCGGATAATCTTGAAAAGTTCATGAGACTGGATGACAATACCAACGGTATTGTTTCATGGAAAGAGATTCGGGCGCATAAAAAGGAAATTGAGAAGTTTGTTCTTTCTCATGTCCAGATTCGTGTTGACGGTAAAATGTGTGGCAAAAAGATTACCGGTTTTGAAATCTACCGGCGGGTGCATCAATCCTATATCAAACTCTATCTCACACTCTCCTGTGCACTTCCTCATGAAGCGATCGATCTTAAATATAATCTTTTTTTCGATGTGGATAAAGACCAAAAAGCATTTGTAAAGATTAAAGATGACAACAGATCGAAGCCTGTGATATTGAGCGGCAGAAAAGTGGAAGTTGTGCTGAAGATGCAACAAAAAGCATCACTCTGGAGTGCTTTCAAGAACTTTCTGGTGGAGGGAATCTGGCATATTTGGATGGGGTATGACCATATTCTCTTTTTGATGATGTTGCTGATTCCTTCTGTCTATTACTATCGTGACGGCAGACCGCTTCCCCGACGTCGTTTCAAAGATGTCTTGATCGAAGTGCTGAAAGTGGTGACGGGGTTCAGTGTGGCACATTCGATTACACTGGGACTAAGTGTGGGGGATGTGGTGCATCTGGATCCGACATTTGTAGAGGTGGCAATTGCCCTTTCCGTGCTTTTTACGGCGGTGAACAATCTCTATCCGATGGTTACCCGGCATGCGTGGATTATGGCGTTTATGTTCGGTTTGATTCACGGTTTCGGATTTGCCAATGTTCTGCATGATCTCATTATCAAAAACAGCAATGATTTTCTGGCAATGCTTTTTGGTTTCAATCTCGGCGTGGAAATCGGTCAATTGGCGATTGTGGCGGCGGTATTACCGTTTTTATATGTTTTGGAAAAGACAACTTTTTACAAAAGATTCATCTTATACGGTTTTTCTGCACTGACGGCTGTTATTGCGATATTGTGGGCTGTAGAGAGGGCGTTTCACCTCTCCATTATGCCGTTTTAATTCTGTGCAGGATCCCAGTAATTGTTGGTAATAACAAGCTGACAGAGCAGGTTGATACTGTCTTCGTAATAGTTGTCATGACGCGCTTTGATATAGTCGTAGAGCACATCCAGAAAAAGCTGCATGTGGGAGTTGTTTTTGGCGGCGACACCAAACGGTGCAATAAATGCGGTAGAAGGGTAATTGCCGATAGGTTTACCGTCGAGATGATAGCCGGACTTGATATATTCCGGTTTTTTCCCGCTGCTGAGCCATACCCAGTAGAACATTTTTTGTGTGATACGCCGGGATACGGGGTCGTTGTTTAACAAGGCGTCTGTACCCACTCTCCAGGGAACACGGCAGGCGTTGTAGTAATAACTGTCATCTTCCTCTTCCAGAAAGTGCCGGGTTGTCGGTTTGAAATGTTTGGTTTTTGTATCGTAAAAGATAAAATCGGAGACAAGTGATGATTTATTGTCCGGAAGGTCTTGTATCTGTTGCAGTGCTGTTTGTGTCGCTGCGATGACTTTTGACCAGCGTTTGTCTTTGTGTATCCTGGCAAACGTACGAAAATGGCTGATCATGAAGTCCGATGTTCTCGTAGTGTACTGGTTATATTTTTTTCCATTTTGGTCAACCCAGTCTCCCAGCAGCGGCAGGTAACTCTTTTTGCCGACGGTATAGTTGAGTATGGCGTCCAGTATCTTGAAAGCCTCTTTTTTGTAGTTGATTTTTCCGTTGCTTCCCCATTGTTTATCGGCCAGCAGCAGCGCGTAAGCGATGTCTGCATCTCCGTCAAATGCACTGTCTGATTCCCCTTTTTTCTCCGGAACTTGCCACGTCATGAGCGTATGGCAAATAGCGCTCGGGTGTGCTTTGGTAAAACGAAAAAGTCCGTCGAAAATTTTCTGTGCCTGAAGATCTGCACCGGCAAAAAAGGCGGTGATGAGCATGCCGTATCCCTGTCCTTCGGAAACCGTTCTGGATTTCTCTTTTTTGTCGGTGGAGATGCGGTAAAAATCTCCCTCATTAACCAGATAAGTTGCTTTCCAGAGACGGTAAAAGTTCAGTGTGTATTGGTCAAGCTCTTTTTGGCTGTAAATGGAGGGGGAGATAGCATTTTTGTAGTGAATATGTGTGGGAAAAGGGTGTGTCGGTGTCATGGAATTTCCTGCAAAAAGCGGGGTAAAGAGGAACATGAAGAGAAGCGGAAAATACATCGCTATCCCTTCATATTCTCTAGTGTAAAGTAGATTTTTACAGTGGATTTTGCCGGAACAGTATTTAAAAAGACGTTGCTTTGGCTGTTGTTTATTTTAACCGTAATATTTTTGTTGTTGACACTTCCACTGGTAATTTTTGCTTTTGGATTTTTAAAAAGCTGTATATAGAGGTCATTGACGGCGGTATCATTGTCATTGGTAACGGTCATAATGTATTGTTTACCTTTTTGCTCCAGTTTTTGGCTGAGATGTTTGGCAAGGCGTACTTTTTGGTACAGCGCTTTGCCGCCGATGATTTTAAACTCCGGATGCTGGCTCAGATAGTGGAAAAACTTTTTCATAATGTTGATGTTGGTGCTGTATGCGAACAGGTGCGTATGGATACTGAGGGTATAAATACCGTTAAGTGCAGTTACGAAGTTTGCTTCGCGGATCATTTGACGGACAATCTGATCCTGATCCCAGTCGAGATTGACCAGATAACTGAAGTCATCGGTTCCGTGACGCGGAATAATGAGCAGATTCGGCTCTTTTTTGTCAAATTCCGGGTAAAGATGTTCCTCTGTCGCTCCGAGAATATAGGTAAATCCGCTTTGTGCCAGATGCTTTCTCATCAGGTCATTTAGCTCTTCCCTCGGTGGTCTGAATCCCTGGATCGGACTGCTTGCAAACTTGTCCAGGATTTTTTTCGATCCTGCGGTTTCGTTAATGATGTATGCTTCGCTTTTGCCAACAATCTGTTTGTGTGATGTACTGTGCGATGCAAACTCGACATACGGATTTTGGGCGATACGCTGCATCATCGCTTTGTGCTCCGGTTTCTGTGCAAGATTTGCGACAATAAACGCGGTAACAGGGAAACGATACTCTTTTGCCAGATCTGCA
This sequence comes from Campylobacterales bacterium, assembly GCA_027080605.1. Classification (GTDB taxonomy): domain Bacteria; phylum Campylobacterota; class Campylobacteria; order Campylobacterales; family QNZT01; genus QNZT01. The sequence continues at coordinate 21,653 of JALWRO010000050.1, read as the reverse complement.
AAACGCTCGAAGTTGGTAAATTTGTATTCGGTATCTTCGGAAATAAAGATAGCACCTTTGTTGTCGATAAACGGGTAAATTTTTGCGCTGACCGGTTTTGCGAGATAGGCGATGATACCGCTTAGGAGTTTTTTAAAATCATCTTCTTGCTCCCGGTTGTCGGTAAATGAGTATGAAGGTATAGCCGTATAGACCCACTTCCCTTTGCCGTAATAACCGTGCCACGCCATGCCGGCTTCCTGCTGCCTGATACTTTTTGCCGCATCTATACCGACGGGTGGTGTTGCCTGAGAGAAGGAGGTTGCCATTATATCCGGCTGGAGGGTGGCGGGTGTATCATACAGCGGTACTTTGTCATACAGCACCACAAAAAGATTTTTTCCTTCCGGTAAATAGAGTGAAAGAGGAGAGAGTAGTTTGGGGGTGACAAAAAGTGAACCGTTGCCTTTTTCATCTTTAAAAGTTACAAAACCGAGTCTTTTGTTCAGAGAAAGACCGGTGAGTGCATGTACAAATGTGCTTCCAAGATATTTGCCGTTTTCATCGCTGTATCCGGCGGTGAAGTTAAAAAAGAGGTTTCCTCCGTTTTGGACAAAAGATTTGACAGCGTTTTTGGTCTTTTGTGTCATCGCCGGGGTGTCGACGATGAAGAGTATGGCATCGTTCGGTAATGAAGAGAGTTCAGAGGAGGGAATCATTTTTGTTGTGTATCCCAGCGTGTGAATTAACTTTGCGAACTGCTTGATTTTTGCGGTATACTCTTCCAGCGAGTGACCGCTTTTGGCATAGAGCAGTGCCGAGGGTTTGGATGTCATCAGGTAAATGGGTTTGTGTGTAACAGGTGGTACGATAAAACTGTTTTTGTGTGAAGGTGCCGGTTCACTGCTTTGCAGTTTGAACAGAATATACATCATCAGCGCGAAGAGTCCCAGAATGGAAAAGATCAGACTTGCGCCGTAGCGATCCCTGGGTTTGATAAGCATCATTTGCGGTGTACTCATACGACAAGCTCCTTTTGTTCAAAGAAAAGGTATTGTTCCTGTGGTGCAGAGAGTGCAGGTTGCGAGGCAGTGTTTGCGGTATTTTTTATTTTTGCCCGTTTGGCTTCTCTCATTTTATAGACACTGTATGCGATGATACCGAAGATCATGGTAATCAGCGTAATAACGACGATCAGATATGCCATAATTGTCAGAAAATTCATTTCCATAGTTATATTTTTCCTTTTCTTTCCAGTTTTCCCCAGTTCATTTCGATTCCGAAAAACTCTTCAAATGTTGCCAGAACTTTGGCGATATTGATAATATTGATAAAAAAGATGCGGTAGTAAATACTGTACAGCACCAGCTGCATTCGCTCTTTTGTAACACTGACACAATAAATGCTGGCTGAAACATCCAAAATGGTAAAGATGATCCACCAATAGATGAGCATTTCTCCAAAACCTGAAGCCAGACTCATGTAAATAATGAATATATTGGCAAAAATCGAAGCAATCGGCCAGAATATCGCTTCAAACAGCATATACCACAAAACCATACTCATGGCAAAGTTGCTGTGAAATGAAAACAGCTTTTTTTTGTGTTTCAGGATAGACTGCAAAATACCTCTGGTCCAGCGGTAGCGCTGTTTTAAAAGATCGAGCAGACTTTCCGGCGCTTCTGTATAGGAGATCGCATCGATTTCATAATCGATTTTGTAGCCTTTTTCGATCAGACGCAGGGTCAGGTCGCAATCTTCCGCGTAGGTATCATCGGTATATTTACCGATTGACTTTACTGCATCTTTACGAAACATACCGATGGGACCGGGAATGATGTTGACCAGTTTGAAGAGCGCCTGTCCGTTTCGTACCAGATTGAGACCCTGGACGTACTCCAGCGCCTGGAGTTTTGTCCAGAGATTATCGGTATTCGTGACGTAGACAGAGCCGGCAACCGCGCCGATTTTCGGATCCTGAAAATAGTCTGCCATCAGTTCGATAGCATCTTCTGAGAGTTTCGAGTCTGCATCGACTGCCAGAAAGAGTTCGCCGCGTGCTTTTTCGATACCGAAGTTCAGGGCATGTGCTTTGCCTGCATTTTGTTTGGTAAAAGCTCTGAGGGAGACATTGCCGTTGTCAAATTCCATGTTTTTTGCCAGCAAAAAGGTATCGTCACTACTGCCGTCATCGATAACGATGATTTCATATTTCGGATAGGTTTGGTTGATAAGACTTTCAAGGGATGCTTTGAGGACTTTTTCTTCATTGTAACAGGGGACAAGTACGGATACCATCGGCTTTGCCGTATCTGCCAAAATAACCGGCTCTTTTTTAACATTTTTATAGAGATTGAGCAGAGAAAAAAGCAGCAACAGGAAATATCTTGCCACTACGATTAAAGAAAAGATGAGAATAAAAATGACACCCAGACGGACATAGATATTTTGATTGACCGGCAAATGGTTGAGTTGATAGACACTCAATATGGACAAAGCGAGCAATATGATAAACAGAGCGAGAATTTTGGTCATTGGTCAGCTTCCCGGCAGTTCTGTGACTTCTCTGTTTTGTTGTATATGAATCGATTTTTTATGGATATTGGTACGATCTGCAATGATTTGTCTCGCGTTTTCGGGAAGGAGGTTGATCAGTGCGAAAAAAGCGAGGTTGTTTGCTTTGTCGACAGTGACAAAATCCTCTTTTCTGATAAAAGCCGCAAGGTTATCGTGTTGTATGTCGGAAAGGTTTACCGTGACAATGGAGTGTAAAATCTGTTTGTTTTCAAGTTCATGAAGTCGTTTTTTAAAAACATCAAGTGTCACATTTGGTGTCTTTTCCAGATAAGAGAGTGTACGCAGTTTTGTTGTATAAAATGCCTGTTGGATCACTTGCTCGATATAGTGTACATACTCTTTGATATCGAAAATTTTGGGGAACAACATATCGATACCGTACTCTTTGGATTCATTCAAATCACTTTTTCGGATTGATTTTCGGTTTGTGATCCAGAAGATTTGTGCATTTGGCGCAAGTTTTTTAAATATCTGAGCAATCTCTCTGGTCAGAAATTTTCTGGAATCATTGTAGAGAATGAGATCTGTCTCTTCATTGATACGTTTGGGGTCTTTTTCAAGATCTTCCAGTGTAACAATGTCGAGCTTGATATGTGGTTGATTTTTGAGAATAGTGCTGTGAAGGTATCGGATGTCACTCTGGTTGGAGATCAGACAGACAGAAGCGAACTCTTTTTGTAAAAGCCGGTTATGGGTTTTCATGGTCAAATCACACTCCCCGGCATCATTCAGGACGACATCGAAAGAGAGATCGCGTCGGTTTTTGAAGAGCGTTTCAAATATCTGACCGGAAGCGGTGAGACTATTGTAAGAGAAGAGGATTTTTTTGTGGTGGTAACGAATGGTTTCGATAAACTGGAGAATCGCCTGTTCGACATCCGGAGTGATATTGTTTTCAAAGAAGAGGTCGATTCTGTGAAAGTAGTAAAAGTCATATGCCGGATCTTCGGTCATCCTATTGAGTTCATTGGTAAATGTTTTGATGCCGTAACGATTGGAAATATCACTCCACTCCTCTTTGAGAAACAGGTAAGTCGTTTTATCATGAATGGTATCGAAGTTGGGAAGATAGCGTTTGACATGCTGTAAATTTGTACGTACCAGGTCAGGTTTGTTGGCTGTCAGAAAAAGTGTTTTGGTCGTCTCTTTGAGATGTTGCTGCAGTTGCATACTGAAAGCCAGTGCACAGCGGTTTTCCGGTGTGTCGATAGTCATGACTTCACTCAGTTGGATATTGTGTTTCATTGGATTACCACTCCTGTATAATATTGAACGTACAGTAGTCTATATCGTCCGATGTGAAACTGCTTTGAACTCTTTCACAGTTCAGTTCCACCGATGCAATATTGTTGACCCTGTAATCGCCTTTAACGACGTAACTGGAGACATTTTCCCGATTTTTAAACGAGTATCCTTTTCCGAGTTGAACCTCCAGTGAACCGTTGTCGAACGTTATTTTCGGATTATATATTAAATATGTTGAATCATAGAGTGCCGCAGGAGAATAACAGACATCTGTTTTACTGTTGTAGTCTATATTTTCATTGAATAGTAGTTTATGATCGAGACCGAGGAGTCTGAAATTGTAAAATGGATACAACAGCATTGCATAAGCATTGATGTTACCATCTTCATATGCATTCAGACTAAGGCTCACTTCAGTGTAGTCGAAGTTGTCCATCAGGATTCGGTCATTGACACCTGCATGCAGGACATCTGTTTTGTTTTGGATCATACAGTTTCTGTAGTTGACAAAAGCACCGTTTTGATAGAAGAGGTCAAAATAGAGGTTGTGAACACCGTACACGGGAGACCAGGTAAGTTCCGGTACGAGTGTGTTGAAATCTCCGATTTCCTTGACACCGATTCCCAGCTGAAGCGTGCCTTTTTGCATATGGAGTGCAAAACCTTTACCCTTGACATTGGGGTGCTTGTCGAAGGTGAAAAGATATTTTTTTGCAGAAGCGCTGTATCGGATGCCGTTGACCGTTAACAGGTTGGCAACTTTAACCTGATAGTTTCGGTACCGAACTTCTGAATCGCGTACATAGTCCATCTGAAACTGAAGTGAAGGTTTGACCTTTTGGGGCGATTTGGAGAGGTCGAGGAGTGTTTCCAGTGACGGTTTGGTGGTATTGACGATGTCGATATTGGCAAAAACATTTTTGATATCCAAATCTTTTTTGGAACCCTCCGTGAGTACAATATCTTTATAATATGTCGGTTTTTTAATCTCTCCCTGTGCTGTTTTATAGAGTGTTTGGACAAATTTTTTGAGTTCTTGCTCTTTCGGTGCCGCTGATTGCGCCAGTGTCTGTGTCAATCTATGTAAAAGTGCTCTTGCTCTCAGCCAGTCATTTTCTTTCTGAGTTTTCATCAGTGTGTAGCTTTCATGATATCTGGCAAGATGGCAGAGGTGCGGATCTTCACAAGCGGTGATTTTGCCAAATGCCTTGGCAGCCGCTTTGTACTGTTTTGTCTTTTCGAGTGCCGAAGCATAGTGGAAACGGATGAGTGTATCGTCTGGAAATTTGTCGAGATATAGTCTGTAAAAAGAAAGTGCGTCTGCATATCGGTGCTGGGTAAAATAGTATATCTCCGCGATCTCTTTTGAGATTTTAGGATCATTGGTTCGGTCAAAGTAGGCTTTGTAGTATTCCAATGCTTTGGAAAATGCTTTTTGTCTGTAATAACTGTTGGCTGTTTGCAGCAGATTTTGTTTTTGCAACTCACTTTGAAACTGCTTTATTTCATGATCGTTTGGATGTTGGCGCAGCAGTTGTCTGAAAAGTTTCTCTGCTGTCACTTTTTTACCAATATAGGCATACACAAATGCAAGACGTTTTTTGAGATTGTAGCGCTCTGTAGCATTTTGTGCAGTTTGTACCGCTTGTGGCAGGTAGACCAGTGCGTGGGTATAGTCGCCTTTCTCGTATAAAATATTGGCATAGAGTTTGCGTGTTTCGCTGTTTGTTTTTCGGATGGTGTAGAGTTTGTGAAAAGCGTTGTTCAGATCACCGTTCCAGTAGTAGAGTTTGACAAGTAAAATTCTTGCCTGGAGGTTCTTTGGGTTTTTTTTGAGAAATGTTTTGACCGCACGGATCGCTGCCATTTTTTTGTTTTGTTTATTGAGCAGATAGACATAATCATGAAGTGCCTGAAATGAATTTGATGTGTGAACATTTTGGGCTGTTTCCTGTAAGCGCTGTTGCTCTTTACGGTGAAGCATCTGCTCTATGTTATTGACAAGGGGACTTTGTATATCTCTGTTTTTGATTGTCTGTAAATTATTATATGCTTTTGCAAGATCGCCTTTTTGGGCATCGAAATATGTTTGCAAAGCGAGTACTCTTTCAGTTTTGGGTAGTTTGTGAGTTTTCCATATTGTTTGTGCAAGACCTGATTGCCCGGTTTTGATGCCGGCTTCTGCTGCCAGCAGATGTGTAAACGGTGTAACGGAAATATGTAAGCTGTTTAAAAGTTTATAAGCTTTTAATATATAAGCATAGTTTTTTTGATTAGAATATTTTTTTAAACTATTTTCTATCTCAAAAGGGTTTTGAAGATTGGTGTCCGGGAGGAGTTTTTGAAGCTGAAGACCAGATTTCGTTTCCTTTTGTAACTTAAGTGCAATTTTGTGATGCGGGTTTTTATTAAGGATGCGGTGTAAGTATAGTTGTGCAGCGGGATAATTTTTGTTTTGCATGTAATACTTTGCCAGAAGTACCATGTTCCCGATATTGTCCGGATTTTGTACTGCAGACTTTTCGAGGAACTTTACGTCCAGATCGATACTCCACAACAGTGACAGTGACGAGAAAAAGAGATAAAAAATTTTTTTCATAATGATTTCCGCTGTAAATTTTAGTTGGTGGTATAGGGATATATCGGCAGTTTTTTTTAAATATCAACAGTGGTTTATAAAAATACATAAATAATTTAAAATATTAAATACTAATAAAATATTTAGTATATCTTGTGTATTATCTTAAGCTTTAGTAAAAAAACAGGATTTGGGAATAATGAATAAAGTTACGCACTATCTAAGAGATTATAAATCATATATTCTTGCCGCTACGCTAGTGTTAACTATTATAGTACTAATATTGACGGAATCCGGAAAAAGTGCTTATCTCTTAGGTGTAATAATTTTTTTATTATTACTTTTTTTATATATCTATAATAAAAATATAAAACTAGTCACTTACATAAAAAATAAAGAAGATGAAATCATTCGTTATCAGGACTTATTGAGAGAAGATCGAAATTATATGTATCTCGATGACCGGTTAGTGATTGTTACTGCAGATCCAAAATTGGGTGAATTTCTGGGAGCAAAAAAAGATGCTTTGCCGGGAAAGCATATTAATCAACTGATCAATTTTGAAGATTTTCCGGAAAAAATTCAGGAAATAGTTGCGAAAGAAGGCTATTATCGGGGTGGTGGCATATGTATCGGCAGTAACAAGAAAGTTTCTGTCAGTATTACATTGGAAAAACGTGGCACAGATCGTAAGAGAGGTTATCAGCTTATTTTAAATACTGAACGGGATGAAGAAGAGATTACCCGTGAAATGAGGGAGCGTCTGTTTATTGACGGTGTGACACAATTACCTACTCGTTTGAAATTGTTTCATGATATTGATGAGCATAAAGAGAACTCTATTTTTCCCAAAAGTACGCTGGTTTATATCGGTATTGACAATTTTGATACGCTAAATGAGTTTTTTGGAGTGGATGCGGGTACTATTATTTTAAAACGTGTCGCGGAATGGTTACGTAATGATATGCCTACTGCCCAGGCGCAGTTGTATAAGATCGATTTTAGTCACTATGCCATTTTCATTCCCCGATTTATTACGACAGATGAATTGGAAGAGTATCTTCGTAAAATGACAACGCGTATATCCAGAGAAGAGTTTTCATTTCAGGGAAGTGTTTTCAATATTGAATTGACGGCAGGCGTAGCGAGGGGAAGTGAAAATTTGCCGAAAAATGCGTATCTGGCATTGAAAGAGGCGGAGAAACTTAAAAAAAGTTATAAGATATACAGTGAAAAAGAGGAGCATCAGGAGCGTTTTCTGCACAATATCAAAGTCAATAAAATGATCAAAGAAGCTATTTCCGATCAACGTATAGAGCCTTTTTTTCAGCCTATTTTCAATCTTGAAACTAATCAGATTGAGAAGTATGAGTCACTTATGAGAATTCGCAGGGAGGATAACAGTATCGCTATGCCCGGAGAATTTCTTGATATTGCGAAAACGTCCAAGATGTACACGGAACTTTCACGTGCGATGATCAAAAAGTGTTTCGAACAACTGGAAAAAGTGCGTTATCCTATTACAATCAATATTGGTATAGAAGATATTCTGGAGCCGCGTGTGGCGCAGTTTATACTGAGAAATCTCAAACGGCATAAGTTTGGAAACTACATAACGTTTGAGATTGTAGAGAGTGAATCGATCAGCAATGAGATTAAAGTGAAAAACTTTATTAAAAAGGTGAAAGGTTACGGTTGTAAAATTGCCATAGATGATTTTGGAAGCGGATTTTCCAACTTTGGGCAGCTTCTTTCACTCGATGCGGATTTTATCAAAATCGACGGCTCTTTGATCAAAGATATTACGAAGAACAAAGACAGTGAAATCATGACGCGTACGATTATTTCAATGGCGAAAGAGCTCAACATGAAGACAGTGGCAGAGTTTGTCTCTTCACAGGCAATTTTTGACAAAGTGAAGCTGATGGGTGTGGATTACGCCCAGGGGTATTTTATTGACCGTGCTGATCCGGTACTTTTGAAGCACATTAGCGATAAGAAGTAAGTTTTATTGGCGTGATGACAGTTGTGCTTGTTGTTCACTCTTCATAAGCCAGACGAAAACTTCGGCTACGGCTTTGTAGAGATTGGGGGGAATCTGTTCATCGACATCTAAAGAGAGCAGGGAGGTTGCCAGTGCTTCGTTTTGAAAAACGGGTACTTCAAACTCCTGTGCTTTTTGTAAGATTTTCTCCGCAATAGCGCCTTTGCCTTTTGCAATGACTTTCGGAGCGCCGCTTTGCTCCTGGTCATATTTTAACGCAACTGCTTTTTTTTCACTCATTTTAGTTTGATAATCCCCGCAAATCTGCCTGTGATACCATCCCTCCGATAAGAGAAATAGTTTTGATTACATGAAGTGCATATGGCAGATATTTCTATGTTTGCTTCCGGTACGCCTAAGCTTGCCAACTGGTCAAAATTCATTTGCTGTAAATCCAGATACTGTTTTCCTTTACGGGTTTGGATATATTTTTCTCCAAAACTCTTTTTAGCGATATCGGCTAAATCGGCTCCGACTTCATAGCAACAGGAGTGAATGGACGGTCCGAGCGCTACCAGTACTTCATGAAATGAAGTGTCGAATTTTTCTTGCATAGTCTGAAGTGTTTTGGCGGCGATTTGCTGAAACGTACCGTTACGCCCGGCGTGTACGGCTGCAATGACTTCATGAACGGGGTCATAGATCATCACCGGAATACAATCCGCGACCATGACCATGAGCGGTATGTTTTTCTGTGTGGTGATGAGTGCGTCGCAATTGTCTATTTTATTGTATCCGGCGTGTTCTACGATGTGAATATTGTCAGAGTGTGTCTGTTCCATATAGATGAGATTCTCTGCCAGATAGCCGTATTTTTCTGCAACAATGGTACGGTTTTTGAGTACGTTGACGGGGTTGTCACCTGTATGAAGTGCGAGGTTTAATGTGTCATAGGGTTTGGGGCTGACGCCGCCGTGGCGATTGGTGATTTCACAGAAGAGTTTTTCTTCAAATGGTGCGAAAAGTTCAAACTGCATTAGTATCTTGCCATGATGGAATCGACTATATCCCATGAAAGGGTTTTCTCTTTGGAAAACATGTGGTAGAGGTAACGGGCGAACATATCTGTTTCTATGTTGACTCTGGTGCCGGGTTTGTAAGTGGCAAAGAGGGTATTTTGCATGGTGTGGGGGATGATGGTGAGCCTGAAGTTCTCTTCATGAACGTCGTTGACGGTGAGGCTGATGCCGTCGACGGCGATGCTTCCTTTGGGGATGATGTACTTCATGAACTGTTTGGGGACTTTGATGTAAATGTCGGTGGCGTTGGTGAGTTTGTGGATTTTGGTAATTTCTCCAATGGTGTCGATGTGTCCCTGTACGATGTGTCCTTCGAGTCGGTCGCTGAGTTGCATGGCGGGTTCCATGTGGACTTTGCCACGGAGGTTTTCGATGGCGATGGTTTGCCGGGTTTCGGGGGAGAGCTCGACAGTGAATGTGCCGGGGTTTTTTTTGACGACGGTGAGGCAGGTGCCGTTGATGGCGATGGAGTCTCCGATGCCGGGTTCATAGTTGCTTTTGAGTGTTAAAAAGTTGTTGCTCAGACTCTGTACTTCTGCCAATTCTCTTATTAATCCTGTAAACATAGAGGGCACCTTTGAATAATGATATATAGCCCATAGTGATAGTGAGCATTAGTAAGGGTGATCTTATACCAAAAACTGTTTTTAATTATACCAAACTTTGCTATAATCGCGATATTCTTTAGGATGTGTGGTTTGCATCATTTCATCCAGGAGAGTTTTATTTTTTCCTTCGGAACGGCGAAAAATTTGTTAAAAATGCAAAACTCGCTGACGCTCAAACAGTTGCATTTTTGCCGTTGGCACACAAATTTGTCTCCTAAAAATAAAAATCCTTCCTGAAATGATGCAAACCACACATCTTTTATATTTAGATGAGGGAAATTATATAGATGAAATATGATGTAATTGTGATTGGTGGTGGTCATGCGGGGATTGAGGCGTGTCTGGCTGCTGCGAGGATGGGGAAGAAGACGCTTTTGATTACGATTTTGGCGGAGCGTATCGGGGCGACGAGTTGTAATCCTGCGATTGGTGGGCTTGCGAAGGGGCATTTGGTCAAGGAGATTGATGCACTCGGTGGTGAGATGGCGAAGTGTACGGATGCGGTAGGGTTGCAGTTTCGTATTTTGAATGCTTCCAAAGGTCCTGCGGTACGGGGTTCCCGTGCACAGATCGATATGGATCGTTACCCTATTTACATGAGAGATGTGTGTCTTAATACGCCTAATCTGACAGTCAAGCAGGAGATTGCGGAAGAGATTTTAACAGAAAACGGAAAAGTGACCGGTGTCAAAACAGATTTGGGGCTGACGTATGAGGCGCAAAAAGTAATTGTGACGGCGGGTACGTTTTTGAGGGGATTGATACATATTGGTGAATATCAGAAAGAGGCGGGGAGGGTCGGTGAGTTTCCTTCCAATAAGCTGAGTGATTGTCTGAAATCTTTTGGTCTGGATGTCGGTCGTCTAAAAACGGGAACTTGTCCGAGAATCGATGCAAGCAGTATTGATTTTTCGGTGATGGAAGAGCAGCCGGGGGATGAAAACCCTGTTCCGTTTAGTTTTCAGACACCTAAAACAGAAGATTTCGGTAAAGACCAACTGCCGTGTTTCATTACCTATACCAATGTCGATACACACACAATTATCGCCGATAACTTTTACAGGGCGCCACTTTTTACGGGGCAGATCGAAGGTGTGGGACCACGCTATTGTCCAAGCATTGAAGATAAAATCAACCGTTTTGCAGATAAAGAGCGCCATCACCTTTTTGTTGAACCTCAGACAAAAGAAGCGACGGAATATTATATCAACGGACTTTCCACTTCGTTGCCGCCGGATGTGCAGCTGGAGATGGTACATTCGATCAAAGGTATGGAAAATGCCAAAATCGTGCGGTTCGGATATGCGATAGAGTATGATTACGTCAATCCTACGGAGTTAAGACACTCTCTGGAGACGAAGAAAGTAGAGGGGCTTTACTGTGCCGGGCAGGTGAACGGTACGACGGGTTATGAAGAGGCTGCAGCGCAGGGATTGATGGCGGGTATCAATGCCGTGCTTGCTATTGAAAACAAGGAACCTCTGGTTCTGCGGCGAGATGAAGCGTACATCGGTGTTTTGATCGATGATTTGGTGACGAAAGGAACGAAAGAGCCGTACAGAATGTTCACAAGCCGGGCAGAGTATCGGTTGTTGCTCAGGGAAGACAATGCGGATTTGAGACTTTCCGGATACGGGCATGAACTGGGATTGATTCCCGACGACTTTTACAACAAGGTAGCGCAAAAAGCCAAAGATATCAAAGAGATACTGGCGTATCTGGAAACGCACTTCATTACGCCGTCCAAAGAGAACAGTGCCAGACTTGCGGAAATAGGGGAAGATCCGGTGACCGATAAAGTGCCGTTGAAGCGGGTAGTGGGCAGAAGTACTTTTACGGTGGAAAAGTTTGATACTTTTTTGCCGCAATATAAACATTTACCGGAAGATACCAAAGAACAGATTTTGATAGAGTCAAAAT
>JALWRO010000050.1:0-9673 GCA_027080605.1 Campylobacterales bacterium | reverse complement strand
TGCCTCTTACATCCAAAAGCAGCAGACCCAAATCGACCGCATGAAAAACATGATCAATATTAAAATTCCAGAGAATTTTGATTTTGCAAAAGTGTCGGGATTGAGCAATGAAATCATTGAAAAATTAGAGAAATTTAATCCTCCGACACTCTTTGCGGCAAGTGAAATCAGCGGTGTAACGCCCGCTGCAATCGATATTCTACATATTTATATTCGTATAGATCAGAAAAAAAAGGACGACTGATTTATATACAGTTAAAATATATTTTTAAGAATTAATGATTTTTATTGCCGCAGATCAATAAATTTTAACGTCTTTAGGGGTATAATAGGTGGTTAAATTTTAATAAGGAGTGCGCATGGCAGTCGAAAAAGAAAGAAGAGACTTTCTTGGTATGGCGCTGGGCGGCTTTACTGCATTGGGCGGTATCGCTGCGTTAGGTGCTATGAAACGCACTTGGGATCCACTTCCAAGTGTCAAAGCGGCAGGTTTCACAACAGTTGATTTAACTGAAATGCAACCAAATCAACTAGCAGTTGAAAAATGGAGAGGTAAGCCTATCTTCGTTCTGAAAAAAACAGACAAAATGAAGAAGGATGACAGAGATATTATCGTCGGTAAAGACAGATTTTTTGTCGCTATCGGGTTGTGTACGCATCTTGGCTGTATTCCGGCTTACTATCCTGATCAGCTAAAATTTATCTGTGCATGTCACGGTGGACAGTTCGATACAGCAGGAAGGGTTCTCAAATCTCCACCTCCGATACCTTTGCATATACCACCGTTTAAAATAGATGGTACAAAGCTGGTATTGGGTGAAGAGGGACCAGAGTTCAAAAAAATGAAAGCTGCTGGCTTAACAGTATAAAGGAGGCGTGATGGCACATTTCGAAAAAGCAAAAAATTTGCATGACTGGCTGAATCAGCGTCTTGCAATCGATACACTCAGACGTGTTCTTGCGACTGAGTATTGGATCCCCAAAAATATTAACTTTTTGTGGGCAATGGGTATGATTCTGGCGACTACATTCGGTATTCTGCTGATTTCAGGAATTTTCCTGCTGATGTATTACAAACCGGATGTAAAACTGGCTTTTGACTCAGTTAACTATACTATTATGGATGAAGTCGGATATGGATGGCTCTGGCGGCACATACACGGTGTTGCGGCGTCGGTGGTGTTTTTGATTATCTATATTCACATGTTTACCGGTATCTATTACGGTTCTTATAAAAGAGGACGTGAACTGATCTGGCTCTCAGGTATGTTGCTTTTTGTTACATTTTCTGCTGAGGCATTTTCGGGATATATGCTTCCATGGGGACAGATGAGTTACTGGGCGGGTATGGTTATTACAAACCTTTTCAGTTTGGGTTCATTGAATCTAAACGGTCTTGTCGAATGGATCAGGGGTGACTATGTTCCGGGCGATGCTTTCCTGAACAGATTCTTTATGTTGCATGTATTGTTATTGCCTCTGATTATTATCGGGTTGATTGTTTTCCACTTTGGAACACTCAGAATACCTCATGTCAATAATCAAGACGGTGAAGAGATCGATTTTGACGCTGAAGCGAAAAAATATCTTGCAGGCGATACTAAAAATGCGAAAGTGATCAGATTTCAGTGGGACTTCCTTAGTAAGGATATCTTCGTTCTTGGTATCTTTTTGATCTTCTTCTTCTATCTGGTATTTTATCATTATGAATTTGCAATGGATCCTGTTAACTTCGATCCGGCTGACGGTTTGAAAACACCTCCTCATATTTATCCTGAGTGGTACTTCCTGTGGAGTTATGAGATCCTTCGACCGTTCCCTAAAGATCCTGGTTTGATCGCTTTTGGTTTTGCACAGGTGATTTTCTTCCTGCTGCCGTTCCTTGACAGAAGCCCGAATGTCGCTCCTGCAAACAGAAGAGGATTGTTCGCTGTCTGGTTTTGGGTATTGTTGATTGATATGATTGTGCTTACAGTGATGGGTAAAGTACCTCCTCAGGGTGTCTTTAATACCATTGGTCTTTATGCGGCACTGACGTTTATCGGTCTGTGGATTCTTCTGCCGATCATAACCATGCTTGAGAAGAAAAAGTAGGAGGTGCTGGATGAATAAAGAATTAAAAATTTTGGCGGTAGTAGTATTTTTTACATTGGTTACATATTGGGGGGTTGAGCCATTTGCACACTCCCAGATGCATAAGCATGTAGAGTTTCACGGTTTTGCCTATAAAGATCTTCCTGCTTTGAAAGCAAAAGGTGATCCGGCTAAAGGTAAAGAACTGGTTACAGGTGCCGGTGCATGTACAGGTTGCCACGGTATCAAAGCTGACGGTATGCCGGCACCGATGGATGCGGCTACAGCAGTTGCAAGTTACGGTGTCAACCCTCCTGACTTGAGTCATGTGGGTGCATTGATGGATGAAAGATTTCTTGCGGCATTGATCAAAAATCCTGCACATGCGTTGAAAGTTGAGCATAAGTTCAATGACAAACGTCCTTTCCCTATGACATCTTTTATGGGTGCAGGCGGAGATATTGATCAGGAAGTAGCTGACATGGTTGCTTACCTGAAACAAGTTGCTTCTAAAGAAGAAGTAACACCGAAAGAAGCCTATGAAATGGCATGTGGCAGATGTCACGCAATGCGATACGATAAATGGACACAGCTAGGTGAAACACCTAAGTTCAAATATGAAAAAGATGCAGTCGCATATAAAGCGAAAGTACTGGATGCACAAGATCATGTAAAAGCATACATGGGTAAATTGCCGCCGGATCTCTCTATTATCATCAGAGCGAGAAGTGAAGAATTCCTGAAAACGTTTGTGGAAAATCCACAGTCTCAGTTGCCTGGAACTGCTATGCCTCGTGTTGGTTTGACAAAAGAGGGGTATGAAAAAGTGGTGAAACATCTGGAAGAAGTGGGTGATCCGAGCAAACCTGCGCGTGAATCACTTGGTTGGAAGGTTATTCTCTATTTTGTAATCTTCTCTATTCTTGCATATCTCTGGAAACAAAAAATCTGGAGTAAACTGCATTAAGCGAAATAATATAAGAGCTTAGGCTCTTATATTATTTATCATTTTTTCTTACGATTACTACGTTTGATTTCTTCTCTGTTAATTTAAAAAATTTGTTATTCTCGTCAAATTCTATTAAGCCGCTGTCGTTAATTTTCCCGTGTTTGAAGTAGTAGTAGTGACAGACTTTCTCTTTACATGAAACCACCAGTCTTTTATCATTAGTTATAGTGAATATTTTCTCTTTTGGTCGGTGTTGTATTGCTTCACGCAATGCAAAGAGCAGTTGGTTTTTGTCGCGTCGAAACTTGGCGTCTGCAATATTCGGTTTTTCTCCTGCATAGAAGACATAACGTTTTTTTCGAAGCAGAAAACGGACAATAGGATTTGTTGCTTTTGCATTCAGGTAAAGCTTATTTAGTGTGTTGAGGTTGTCTATTTCTCCAAGAGTGATACCTTTGTATTTGATCAAATAGGGTGAAGCATTTGCAATGGACAGGGTGAGAGCAAACGTGGTTAAAAGTGCTTTATGGTTAAACAGGCTCATGATAAATTCCTTGTAGAGACAATATCGTTGATATTTATGAAAAGTATAGGGTAAAGATGTGTAAAATTTGTGAGTTGGGAAGTATCAGTAGCATATAGGCTGTTACTGATCTTCTTCCTTCTTTGCTTCATTGTTGTTTTTATCGCTGGAAGAGGGGGTGATCATCTCCATCAGGGAACTGAATGTACTGCTGTTCTCTTTCTCTTCTTTCTCACTCTCATCAACAGTAGTACTTGCAAATGCGCCTGCAGATATAAGCTTTTGATATCTTTTTTCGAGTCTTTCGTCATCACTTAACTTTTCAAGTGCATTAACACTGTCGATGAAATAGGTTTTCAAAGCTTCAATGGCATCCTTTTTCTGGCGGTGTGCGCCAATAAGCGGTTCATCGATAACATCATCTATTAAACCTAGCTCTTTGAGATCCTCAGCGGTTATTTTCATGGCTTTGGTTGCCTGCTCCTGTTTTTTAGGATCATTCCAGAGAATCGCAGCACAGCCCTCCGGTGATATCACGCTGAATACAGAATATCGCATCATCGCAAATTTGTCGGCTACACCGATTGCCAGCGCGCCGCCGCTTCCTCCCTCTCCGATGACAACAGAGATCATGATAGTATTGAGATCGCTGAGTTCATAAAGATTTTTCGCAATTGCCTCACTTTGTCCTCTCTCTTCCGCACCGATTCCGGGATAGGCGCCGGGAGTATCCACAAGAAATAGTATAGGAAGTCTGAACTTTTCAGCCAGACGTGCCACACGAAGCGCTTTTCTGTAGCCCTCAGGGTGTGGCATACCGAAGTTTCTTTTGATCTTGTTTTTGGTACCGCGACCTTTTTGCTCACCGATGACGATACATTTCTTTCCTGCTATTTCGCCGATATAACATACAATCGCCTCATCGTCACGAAATTGTCTGTCGCCGTGTAGTTCATAGGCATTATCCATAATGCCGCGAATATAATCGAGCGCATATGGTCTGTTTGGATGGCGTGCCAGTTGCAGTTTTTGGTAATCAGAGAGATTTTTAAATGTTTTGGAGATCTCTTTTTCGCGGTTTTTCTGAAGAATTTCGACCGCGTCGCTGTCGCCTTTGGCGTTTGCTTCGCGGATATCAAGGTCTATTTGCTGAATACCTTTTTCAAATTCAAGGTAGGTTACCATATATGGTCCTTATACTTTTTTGAGGATAATACAGCCGTTTGTTCCTCCAAAACCGAAAGAGTTGCTCATGATAACATTGACATCGGCTTCTCTTGCTATATTTGGGATATAGTCCAGGTCACATTCAGGGTCGGGGTTTTCGTAGTTAATTGTCGGAGGGAGTATGCCGTCTCTCATAGCCATCAGTGAAATGACCGCCTCGATGGCACCTGCCGCACCCAGGCAGTGTCCTATTTGCCCTTTTGTAGAACTGACAGGAGGGCAGGCATCTGCAGAACCGAAGAGCATTTTCAGTGCGGCTGTTTCGTTTTTATCATTGGCAGGAGTACTGGTACCGTGTGCATTGATATAGTCAACGGAAGGTTTACCAGCCATTTCATACGCCATCTTCATCGCTCTGTAAGGACCGTCTACAACAGGTGTCGTAATATGGTTTGCATCGCCGCTTTCACCAAAACCGATCACTTCTCCATAGATATGAGCACCTCTTGCTTTAGCACTTTCATACTCTTCAAGAACCAGTGCACCGGCACCCTCACCCATGACAAAACCGTTTCTGGTAGCATCAAACGGGCGTGAAGATTTTTCCGGGGTGTCATTATCGGTTGAGAGTGCTTTCATAGAAGCGAAACCGCCAATTCCAACATCGCAAATTGCCGCTTCTGCACCGACAACAAGCATTTGATCCGCCATCCCGAGCATAATCGACTTTGTAGCAGTCGCAACTGCGTGTGTTCCTGCGGCACAGGCTGTTACATCTGAAAGGTTGGGACCTTTGAGACCGTGTTCAATAGAGATGAAACCTCCGAGCATATTGACAAGTGCGGAAGGGATGAAAAAAGGCGAAATACGTCGGGGACCTCTTTCATGAGAGATCAATGCGTTTTTTTCAATGTTCGTCAAGCCACCGATACCGGATGCAGATACCATACCGAAGCGTTCAGAATCATATTCATCAAAATTAGCATCTTGCATCGCTTCCTGTGCAGCTTTGATACCGAACTGAATAAAGCGATCCGCCTTTTTTACCTCTTTGGGGTTCATAACAGTGGTAGGATCAAAGTCAGTAATTTCACCTGCAATTTGTGCCGTGTGTCTGGAAGCATCAAACAAGCTAATCCTTTTAATGCCACATTTTCCTTCAATGATAGCCTTAAAAGAACTCTCCTTCTCCATTCCGACTGCATTGATCATACCTAAACCAGTTACTACAACCCTTTTCAAAATTCGTCTCCTTGAAATTAAACCTGAAATATTACAGAAAACCCGGATGACGGGTTTTCATTGTGTTTTATGCGTTATGTGTTTCGATGTATTTAATTGCATCACCGACAGTAGCGATATTTTCTGCCTCTGAGTCAGGAATCTCTATGTCAAATTTCTCTTCCAGTTCCATGATCAGTTCGACGACATCCAGTGAATCAGCACCAAGATCTTCAACAAACTTGGACTCTTCTTTAATTTCGTCAGCATTGACATTCAATTGCTCAGCTACAACTTCTTTTACTTCATCTATTAGTGCCATATTTTTCTCCTTGTATTAAGTACGGTAGTATGTTACCAAAATAATGTTAAATTTTTTGTGGAATTTTATAAAACTCCGACTTACATATACATTCCGCCGTTCACTTTCAAAATTTCACCTGTGATATAGGCAGATGCGTCGCTGAGTAAAAAGGCAACTGCTTCCGCTACATCTTTGGGATCACCGAATCTGCCGAGAGGAATTTTGTCCGTATAGGATGTTTTGATTTCATCGCTCAGTTCCTCCGTCATATCGGTGGCGATAAAGCCTGGAGTAATTGCGTTGAAACGGATACCTCTTGGGGCTCCTTCAAGAGCAAAACTTTTTGTCATAGAGTTCATCGCTCCTTTACTCGCAGAGTAGTTGACCTGACCAAGATTTCCCGTTTCACTGACAATGGAAGAGATGTTGACCACACTTCCGAAACGTTTTTTTCCCATCGCTTTGAGTGCTTCACGGCAGCCAAGAAATGCAGAGTCCAGATTGGTTTTGATAACATTGTCAAAATCTGCCAGTTTCATACGCAGTGCCAGTTTGTCGTTGGTGATACCGGCATTATTCACCAGATAAGAGAGTTCTCCGTCACTTTCAACAATGGTCTTGACGGCAGATACAAAGGCTTGTTCGTCGCTCGCATCAAAACAGATGACCGCAGCCTGACCGCCCTGTGTTTCTATTTCCGCCTGTACCGCATCCGCCAGTTCAGGTTTGGAACGGTAGTTAATCCATACCTTTAAACCATAATTAGCCAGCACTTTTGCGATCTCTTTTCCGATTCCTTTACTGGCACCGGTAACGAGTACATTTTTACCACTAAATACCATTTGCATCCTTTATATATTTTTATAACATGATATTGTAAAATCTATAAAATTGTCTAAATTTAATATATTGAATCAGGGAGTTATTTCATGAAGGTTATTTTTGTAACGATTATTTTGTTTGCATCGACACTTTTTGGCGGAACATTCAATCTCAAAACACTCAACAATAAAACTGTACATATCACCGATTTTGAGGGTAACCTCGTTTTTAGTGATCCGCAGTACGCTAAACAGCCGGTACTCTTTTTCTTTTTCGGAACCAGATGTCCTTTTTGTGCCAGAGAGATTCCTCAGGTAATCAAGCTGGTAAAAGAAGGTAAACTCAAAGCCATAGGCATTCAGGCACAGTTCCCGGTGGATGATCAGACATTGAAAAAGTTTGTAAAACAAGAAGGGTTCAACTTTGATGTAATTGCATCTAAAGACGGGAACAAGCTTGTGAAATATCTCATGAAACGCAGAATGTGGGTAGGCGGCGTGCCGTATTATGTGCTGGTGGACAAATACGGCAATCTGGAGCCGACCGATTTGGATGCAATATTGGAAAAAGTCAATAATTAGATCAGCGGTGCATCCATCTCTTCAGGTATCGGAAGGTTCATCAGTTTCAAAACGGTAGGGGCGATATTGTTAAGTCCTCCGTTTTTGACCTCTTTGACATCATCGCTCATGACAAAACAGAAAACATCGTAAAGGGTGTGATTTGTCAGCATATTCCCGGCTTGATCCTGCATCTCTTCGCAGTTGCCGTGATCGCTGGTCAATACGAGGCTGTAACCTTTCTCTCTTGCCGTTTTAATAATCTGATCGAGTTCATGATCGACAGTTTCCACTGCTTTAATGGCAGCTTCCAAGTTTCCGGTATGTCCAACCATATCTCCGTTTGCAAAATTGACGACGATAAAGTCATATCCCTCTTTCATGGCGATTCGGACGTTTTCACCCACTTCCGGCGCACTCATTTCCGGCTTCAGATCATATGTTTTGACGTTTGGACTGGGTACCAGCACACGCGTTTCGTTGATAAAAGGCTCTTCGACACCGCCGTTGAAAAAGAAGGTAACATGGGCGTATTTTTCAGTTTCGGAAGTATGAAACTGGTTTAGACCGGCATCGCTGACAACTTTTGCCAGTACATTGTCCGGCAACTCCTCTTTGAAAAGCACGGGGTAGTCAAAGTCTTTGCTATATTCCGTCATCGTAGCGATATTGACCTGAATGGGTTTTCGCTCGAAACGGTCAAAGTTCGCATTGCCGATAGCATCAGTAATTTCCCGCATACGGTCACTTCTGAAATTGGCAAAAATAACACCGTCGCCGTTTTCCATCCCCGTATAGCCGTTAAACGCAGCCGGTTCGATGAACTCATCGGTAATCTCTTTTTCATACTGAGCTTGAATGTATGCTTCAGGTGTCAGTTCTGTTTTCGGATGTGCCTGAACGATTGCTTCATATCCTTTATGAACACGTTCCCATCGTTTGTCCCGATCCATAGTGTAAAAACGTCCGCTTATCGAAGCGATGAAAATATTGTCGCCCAGGATAGATTGAAGGTCTTCAAGATATTGCGGTGCGGAAGTCGGACTCACATCACGCCCGTCGGTAATGAGGTGCAGTGCGACTTTTTTGCCTTTTTGTGCGGCAATTTCCGCCAGCGCCTTGATATGGTCGATATGCGAATGCACACCGCCGTCACTCATGAGTCCGATAATATGAATGGTTTCGGACTTCTTCATGATCTCATTGAAAGCAGGGTTTTGTGCAAGTGTACCGTCTTCGACCGCTTTGGAGATTTTGACAAGGTTCTGATACAAAACGCGCCCGCTGCCTATGGTCATATGTCCCACCTCGGAGTTACCCATCTGTCCTTCCGGAAGACCGACAGAAAGTCCGGATGTCTTGACCATGCCGTGTGGAACATTTTCCATTAGATATTGATAGGCACTCTTCTTCGCCTGACAAAATGCGTTGTTTTCGCAACTCTCTCTGTATCCGATCCCGTCGGTGATCACGAGTAATACTTTGTTTGTTTCCATATAAAAATTTTTCCCTAATTTTAATAAATAATGTGCTAAAAGTTTGATTTTACTAAAATAGCCTTGTAAATTTTTTAAGGAATGTAATGCTTTATCTCTTTTACCACTACTTCCATATAAATCTTTTTCAATATATCACAGTACGTGCCGGTATATCGTTTTTCACGGGATTTATTTTAACCCTCTACCTTATGCCGATATATATTCGATGGGCACAGAGTAAAAAAGCCAATCAACCTATCTATAAGTACGCTCCCGAAGCCCACCAGGCAAAATCAACAACACCCACTATGGGCGGTATTGTATTTTTGACATCAACTTTGATTGCCGCGTTTTTTACGATTCGTTTTGACAATTTTTACGCTATGGGCGGAATTTTGACAATCTTGCTTTTTGCGTTGATTGGACTCAAAGACGATCTTGCCAAAATCAAAGGTGGAAAAAATGAAGCGGGACTCACCTCCCGTGCGAAGCTTCTGTCTCAGATTATAGCGGGAGCGGTGATCTCTCTTTATCTTTATCACGGCGGTTTTCTAACAGAACTCTATATCCCTTTTT
>JALWRO010000049.1 GCA_027080605.1 Campylobacterales bacterium | reverse complement strand
TCGGTTCGGTACGCAGGAAGGTAAAACTGACAGCGAAGGAGCGTTTACGTTTGAAAAGGGAAAGGAGTGTCGTTTTTATGTGGGCGATATGCTTTTAAAAGAGATTCCTGCGGCAGATTTGGCTGACGGGAAAAAGATTATCGAAGAGAATGCGACGATTGCCTCTTTCTTGCAAACTATCGACTTTGACGGTGATGCTGGTAACGGTATTCAGATCAAAGAGGAAGTGGTGAACGCACTCAAAACCAATGGTATCAAAGCACTTCCAAAAACAGAAACGCAGCTGACCGATGTCTGGAGTACTCTGAAGCAACAAAGCGGTTACAAGGGGCGTCTGATCGATAAAGAGAGTGCGATGGCACACGTAGCGCAGACAAAGAAAAAGTATCAGCAAAATACCCAAAACAAACACGGTATGCATGAAAACGAAAATGTCCGCGCATGGTTCGGGGACAAAGAGAATAACCGTATTGTTGTCGTGGATGTGAACAATATGCAGCTGATCGATGAGATAGCGACCGGGCATCAAAAGACATATGCGGCGGAAGTGGTAAAAATGCATGGTGAACATACTATGACACCGAAGATGTATATCGACAACCGCGGAAGCGATGCGATCGATGTGCTTGACTCGGCAACCAATCAGATTGTCAAGACGATCGAGCTTCCGTTTCATCCGCGAAGCATCAGCGTCAACAAGGAGACTGGACTGGTTGCGGTTTCTGGTGTAGATAAACCGATGACTGCTATCATCGATGCCAAAACCGATACACTGATCGCGACGGTGGGAGATGACAATGTGACCTATCCGGTGACAAGTGGACACGACTATGTCTCAAGCGGTACACTTGCCTGCGGACACCCCGAATGGCTTAATGAAGACCATTTCGTCCTCATAGACAGACAAGCTAAGCAGATCAAAACCTATAAGATTTTCAAAGATGCAGACGGTAACTGGCAGACGACACTGGTCAATACCGTAGATACACCTTCACCGGTGCACAATCTGATCCCACCAAAAGTACACGGTCAGGCGGGGCACAGAATGGGCAGAGCGCTACGCGGACACGGTGGGCATGATCAAAACGGAAACGGTCAGGGTAATCAAAACGGTATGAACGGCAGCGGTCATGAAGGTGGCGGAAAACATCTGGGCAATGAACGTTACTCTACTGTTTTTTACGCAACGGCAGAGGGTGCGACCGACGTTTATCCATCTGTGCTGAAGCTGGAGTTTAACGAAGAGACGGGACTGAAAATCGTCGATAATCTGGAGATTAAAAAAGAGGGACTTTCACCGAACATCATGGGTGTGCATCATCTGAACTTCATGAAAGATCAGAAACATATCTATGTCGGATCGGATGAAGGCAATCTGTTTATCGTCAATTATTCCGTATCACCGATGCAAATCGAAAAGATCGTACCTGCCGGAAAAGGTGCGGGACATACGGACGAATTCAAACATGGAAATATCGCGGTCGTGATCAATCACAAAGACAGATTTATTACGCTCATGAACAGTGCGACAAATACGAAGATTGCAGATATCAACGTGAGTCAGATTGACGATTCGCTGGTAGGAAAAGTCCAGACTCAATCACATCCGAAATACCACTTTTCTCAGGACGGTAGATATTTCTATATCTTCCTGACCGAAGAGGGTGCCCTTGTCAAAGTCGATCTGCAGCAAAAAGAGGTTGTTGAGAGACTCGATATCGGCGGCAAGATCGCAATGGGGTCGTTTGTGGGGCATTAGATTTTAAATTTGTAGCCGATACCCTTGATGCTGACCAATTGCTCTTTTTTCATATACTTTTTCAATCTATTGACATAAACGCGGATGGCACCTTCACTGAAGGTGTCGCCCGCGCTCCATAGGTAGTCGATAATCTGCTCTTTGGTGACGACCCTTCCACTATTGGCAATGAACAGTTCCAGCATCAAAATCACTTTTTTAGGCAGCTGTACAGGAGTGTCGTTTTCATATAGTGTGCGTGTCAGTGTGTCGAAATAGCAATAGTCGCCTAATATGATTTTTTTGCCTTCCGGATGTAAGTGACGAAAGATTTTTTCAATGCGACAGTAAAGTTCATCGAGATCGATTGGCTTTTTGAGAT
>JALWRO010000048.1 GCA_027080605.1 Campylobacterales bacterium | reverse complement strand
GCTTTATCTCATCCTGCCGCTCTTTTTCTTCCTCTTCTTTGACAAACAGACACTGGTACAAAGCTGCCCAAACAAATACAATCAGGAACTGGCGAAAAACGGTTTGTACTCCCTTTTCAGCGCATTTCGCCATAATGAACTCGATTTTTACGAATTTTACAAAACCCTCCCCGACAAAGAGGTTTTCACCAACCTGCACCGGCTGCTCAAAAGAGAGAACAGAACATTTCAGACACAAAACATCTATGACATCACCGAAGTGGTCAAAACCCCCAAACTGCTGCAAAAGCACAATGTCATTTTGATTATGGTCGAGAGCCTGAGCGCCGGATATATGGGGATTTTTGGAAATCATGAAGGACTCACACCCCATCTGGACGCACTGGCAAAAAAATCACTCTTTTTCGACAACCTCTTCGCTACGGGAACCAGAACCGTACGCGGTATGGAAGCGGTGACACTCTCTCTGCCGCCGACTCCCGGACGAAGCATCGTCAAGAGACCCGACTGTGAAAATGTCAACTCCGCCGGGTTTATCTTCCAAAAACTGGGATATGAAAACAGATTTATCTACGCCGGTCACGGCTATTTCGACAACATGAACTACTTCTTTTCACACAACGGATTTGAAGTAGTCGATCGGTTCGATTTCAAAGAGGAAGAAGTGACATTTTCCAACGTCTGGGGCGTCTGCGACGAAGATCTTTTCGCCAAAACCATGCAGGAAGCGGACAAATCTTTTGCCCGTCAAAAACCCTTTTTCAGTTTCGTCATGACCACCTCCAACCACCGCCCCTTCACCTACCCGGACGGGAAAATAGACATCCCCTCCCACACCGGACGCAGCGGCGGCGTCAAATATACCGACTATGCTATCGACAAATTTCTCAAAGACGCCGCCAAAAAACCGTGGTTCGACAACACACTTTTTGTCATCGTTGCCGATCACAACGGCGGCAGCGCAGGCAAACGAGACCTGCCGCTGTGGCGTTACAAAATCCCGCTTTACATCTACGCACCGAAAATCATCAAACCGCAAGTCGTCAGTAAACTCGCGTCGCAGGTGGATGTGATACCTACCGTTTTAGGCATCCTCGGTGCGGATTACACAGCCAAAATGTACGGCGACGACATTCTTCAAAAAGACCATCATGAACGCGCATTTATCGGCACTTATCAAAAACTGGGACTTTACCGGGATCATACCATCACTATTCTCTCTCCGGACAAAAGCATCAAAAGCTACGGCGTGAAAAATCTGCAACTCAGAAATGTCACCTACACTCCCCTGCCGTCAGCACCCAAAGAGGAGAAAGATACGATCACATACTACCAGAGCGCCAGCTATCTCTACAAACACAAAGGGCTGCAGCTGAGATAGCTTACTTCATGAAATGATATGCCTGCAACCGCTTCTGTAACTCCTCTTTCGAAAGCACGCCGATGTGCCGGTCGATTTCATTGCCTTTGGCATTGTAGAAGATCTGTGTCGGGATCATCATCACTTTGAGTTTCTGTGCCGCGGCGCGGTCGATGCCGACGTTGAGGAAGTAGATGGCGTAGTCGGGATGCGCTTTTTTGACTTTATAGAGCAAGCGTCCCATCTCCTGACAGCTCATGCAGTGATCCGAGCCCACTTCGAGCATGAGAGGTTTGCCGTGTCCGATCTGCGGGGCGATTTTCGCGTAAGGTGTCGCTTCGAGCATCGGCGCGTCGGCGAAGAGCGTCAGCACAGAGAGGGTGGTGAATGCTAAAAAGAGTTTTTTCATAAAGTGTTCTCCTGTATGATAATTTAAAGTTGCAGCCATGCATGATAGCCGAAATAGATACCGAACCCGATCAGAAGCAGCGCGAAGCCTTTGTTGATCCAGTCCGAAAGCGTGCCTACCCAGCGACTGGAGGTGATGCTCTGGGCAAACCCGACCGAAACCCCTGCCGCCAGAAGCAGCAGCGAATGCCCCAGCGCGAAGCTGAGAATCAGCAGATAGGCGTAAAAGTAGCCGCTGCTTGCCGCGGCGGTGATGATCGCAACCAGCGGGGCGGAAGCGCAAGGCGTGCTGACCAATCCGAAGATGAGTCCGATCAGAAAACCGCCGAAGAGTCGGTAGCGGATCAGCCGCGA
>JALWRO010000047.1 GCA_027080605.1 Campylobacterales bacterium | reverse complement strand
ACAGGAACCCTCAAAGGCGACCTCCAAAAACCCAAAGTCAAACTGGACAGTTCAAAATACCTCAAACAAAAAGCAGTCAAAGAGATCAACCGCTTTATAGATAAAAAAATCAGCGACAAAACCAAACAAAA
Organism: Campylobacterales bacterium; assembly: GCA_027080605.1. GTDB lineage: Bacteria > Campylobacterota > Campylobacteria > Campylobacterales > QNZT01 > QNZT01. The sequence continues at coordinate 8,458 of JALWRO010000047.1, read as the reverse complement.
AGTAACCGAAAAACTTAAAAAGTTTGGTCTGGGAGACAACAACGCATCAAATCCGGAAGACGCGCTGAAAGGATTGATTAAAGGACTATTTTAAGTCCAAACCTCCTTCTGACATCATACATAAACCCCGTAGGGTGTGGCGTCCTCGCCACACCTTTATAAATATGAATACTACAAAACCTTATATTACCAAAAGTCAAAATTATCTAATCAAATCCTTTAAATTAATAAAATATTAGTTACAATTATTAGAAGTGAAAACAAAGGATTACTTTGGCAAATTTGTATAGCTCGCATATCTTTATGTTTCCGTTTCGGTTTGACTGGAATGAAGAGGGGTTTGATAATGAGTTTGCGTTTTATAAAAAACACACCATCGATGAACGTCTGAAACGTTCAAATAAAGGTAAGAATAAACAAGGTTGTTTCGATTTTAAAAACTGGAAAAGCTCAAAATTTAACTTAAAAAAAGCTCTCGAAAAACATGAAGACCCCATCTATAACGAATATGCCTATTTTTACGATTACGCCAGAGATGCCATCTACAATCTTGATGAAAAAGATACTATTTCATGTGACTACACAAGAGAAGGTCTTTCAGATGATGCAAAACTCATCATCTATCTCAAAGAACAAGAAAAATCATATGAATTAAATATCAAACAAGTCTCGTTAAAAGCCTTTGCAACCGGGGTTGCTATCCTCTCCATACAACTTGAAAACAACAAATATCCAGATTTTAAAGACATACTCAAAATCAATGACTTTGGAAGAAGGATCTATCCACAATATATCAAAAATATCAATACAGAAGAAACAAAAAAATCATTTTTAGCTGATAAAATTATTATCGAAGGGTTAGAAGATAAAAAAATCATTGAAAATTTTGAATTTCAACCAAACTCAGATATTGTCATAGGTTCACATATCCTGACACTGCTTGGAACTTCTTTTACACAGAATAAAGATGAAACACAAAAATATTACATACAACCTATTTTAGATGACAGGATGTTTGTCATTTCATGGTATGGAAACAATCAACTTTCTGCAACTATTAGTAAATGCCGAAACTATTATGAAAGTGATGACTGGTACAAATATGTATTTGTTGATAATGACTGGACTACAGTCCAAAATTCTTCTATGAAAGAACAACTACTCACAGACGCCACATACATCAGATGGACCGAATACGGAACAATCTATGGAATCACCAGATATTCATTCGCTGTTTTAACTCATAGCCTCAAAAAAAATAATGCTGACTTTATCCCTGTACATACAAAAACGATGTACTTCCAAATGGTCTTGCTTGCACTCGCAACCAGAGCATCCATAATCCGTTTTTCAGATGAGATAGCAGCAATCGCCAATAAAAAAGATATCGACAAACTTGAAAAGCTTTACGAGCTTTACCTCACCTTTTACAACAGACTCTACTTCAAAGAAGTCACCCACCAGGATCAGGGGATAGAACTCTATGAGATGATTCGAAAGCAGATGCGTATCGACGAACACATAGAAAAACTTGACAACAAGTTTACCAAACTCTTTGAATTTGCAGATTTGCAAGCAACGAAAAAACACGATGACCTCTTACAACTCATAAGCGGTGTGTTTATATTTCCATCACTCATGATTGCACTTTTGAGTATGGGTATATTTGACTATCAAAAATCCTGGATATCGCTAATTGCAGGTCTGATTGCTGTACTTCTAAGCGGTATCATAGGCTATAAAGCTTTTGACAGAGTCATAAAAAGGGTAAAAGATGCTTGAAAAAAAGAATAATTTTCTCTGCTATGTTTGTATGTTTATTTTAGTGGTAATCTTAGCATTTTGTGCAATAGGAGAAGAAGACAAACCTCAAAAAGTAGAGATAGTACATACCCAAAAAGGAGGTAACGGTGTCAAGTAAATATAAACTTGAGTTTACACTCAAACAACACACACCCATCATTCACTTTCAAAGTGATCAACCCGGTGCGACTTTGAGGTCTACGGAGTTGAAGCCAAAGTTGGATAACTTCATCAGAGATGACCTAAAAGATATAGATCGTACACTGTATGAAAAATATAAGAATTTGATCACAAACGAATATTATTTCCCATCGGATAAAGGATCATCCGTATATAAAATACATATTTCTGCCAGCAAGATAAAAGAGATTGAATATAAAACATACATCAAGAAAGAAAATATTAGTGACACTAGACAAATAGGCTCTTATTTTGGAGATTTAAAAGCTATTCAAAATTCAAGTATAAAAATCACAATCAAATCACTCATTCCAAATATGAACGAACTAATTTCGGAAGCATTGAAACATGTACTTATTTATGAAAACTTTGGAACAAGACAGACAAAAGGTTTTGGTTCCTTCTCTTTAGATATAGACCAAGAACAATATGAAAAAATACTGAAGAAAAAACATCCAATATTTTACAAAAGAACTTCAAATGAACCTCTAAAAACAATAAATAATGATTATCAAATATTAAAAAGCGGGAGAAACAAACCTTATACAAAAGCTAAACTATTTGAGTATATGTGTAACAACAAAATCCGTTGGGAAAAGAAAATGATAAAAACCAGAATGCAAGAAAATTTCCCTGCTGTATATAAAGAATTAAAATATGAACATCCTCCAGTAACTTGCAATAAAAATGATAGAACATATCAGTACCAATACATTCGTGCACTCTTAGGTACCGCAGAACAAAATGAATATTTAAAAAGAGATGATAATCATAGTAAAGACAAAATCTATATTGAAATTATTTCTCTTGATAATGTACAAAGATACAAATCACCTATCACTTACAAAGTTTTTAATAACACTATTTACGTTCTGCCAAATCCTAGCAAAACAATTGAAGGGAAAAGATTCGATTTCAGAATCAAAGGTCAAAGACAAAACTTGAATGACACTCCTGTAACAGTTCCCTTAGATTTTAATTTAGTAGACTTTTTGGATAGTACATTAACCAAAGATTTCGGTTACCAAAGGATAGAAGCATGACTTACCTCGCCCTTACCATCGGACCCATCGTTGAAACATTGATGGAATCTAAAAAAACAAAAGAGCTCTTTGCAGGAAGTTATCTGTTCTCATATTTTATGAAAAATTTACTCATTCGATTTCATGAAATGCAATACTCCCTGATTCTTCCATACCATAAAGAGATAAAATCGCTTTTTGACTCACAAAACGGTGTCGGTATGTTTCATGACAGATTAATAGTCTCCAGTGAAAAAACAAAAGAAGACATACAAGACGATGTAAATACTTTCGTAAAAGATAGTATCGATTTGATTGTGAACGGTGTTATAAATATTGATCCTCAAAAAAACAGTAAGCAAAAAACAGAAATAGAAGAGTTTTTCAAAAACTATTTCCAAATTTCCTATCTCATTACAGACAAATTCTCACTCAAAGAGATAACGAACAAGCTGGATGTATGTGAATTGCATAGAGAGTTTATTATCTTTCCAGACAAGTATAAACAACTAAGAGATCAGGAAGGAGAAAAAGTCAATCCACTTATATATCTGCAAAGAAAGTTTCATCAATCATTTCTGAAAGATGATGCTTTTGGAGAGAAAAAAAGTGACTTTCCTTCCGTTTTGGAGATAGCCCTTGGCAAAACTATAGACTATACTTATAATGACAAGGAAGACGACAAACGAGAAGAAGAAGCCCTCAAAGGAGAAAAAACACATAAAAAATATATGGCACTCATACAAGGAGATGGAGACAGAATCGGTGCCATATTAAAAAAAATCGATACTGACCCTGAACAAATCAAACTCTTTTCTCAAAAACTACTTGATTTTGCGAAAGAGATACCATCGGTAGCATCAAAATATAAGGCACAAGTCGTCTACGCCGGAGGAGATGATATGCTGGCATTTGCTCCAATTATAGCACCGGAACAAAAAACAGTTTTTGATTTTTTAAAAGAACTTGATAACAAATTTAAAGAAATCATAAAAGAGCTAAATATTTATGAGGCTGAAAACGTCTCACAATCTTTCGGTGTAACTATTTTTTATTACAAAAAACCACTTTATCAGGCATTGCAAAAAGCCTTGTACAATCTTTTTTCCATCGCGAAACAAAGCAACGAGATGAACAAAGCAGTAGTAGAACTTATCAAACATTCGGGGCAAACTTTTACAGTGGATATTATCTTGAACAGTACTTCGTATGAGCTTTTCAGTAATCTTCTGGAAATAGAACTCGATGCAGAGCAAAGTGCACTTCCTCACAGTATTACACACAATCTGCAACGCTCAAAAAACTTACTGAAAGCAATTGCAAACAACTATAAAGATGCAAAACTTTCAGAAAAAATAGAAAACTTTTTTGAAAACAATTTCAACAAAGAAATACATGATGACACAATGACACAACAAACTTTAACACTTACAAGAAACCTGTTGACAGAAGAATTAAAGCTCTATCAAAAAAACTTGACTGCTACGCCATCCACCGAAAAAAGAGAAGAACTCTTCGACACACATTTCACACACTTTTCCGCTCTCTTGTCAACAATCAAGCACTTAAGAGGAGACAGATAGATGAAAAAACTCATAAGATTAAAACCTCTCACACCATTTTTCTTTGGCACGAACAAAACTTTTTCAGATGACACACTTCATGACGTAACATCTTCACTTTTTCCTCAACAGACACATATTTTGGGGATGTTACGCTTTTTTATTTTGCAAAGTCACGGACTAGTTGCCCTGAGGAGAAGAGGCAGATGGGTAAAAAACAATAACTTTCAAAAAGCTTTTAGACTTGTCGGAGGCTTTGACAAAAACGATAAAAGCCAAAAAGAGGAATCTTTCGGCATTGTAAATACAATTTCACCTGTATTTATCATTAGTACAAATAACAACGCTGTTACAGATTTTCATTTTATCGCTCCGAAAGACACTGGTTTAGAAATCACAAAGCATAACACCGACGATATCATACAAGTAGCAAATAAAAACAGGTCAAAAACATACCATATCCCAAACTATAATCCTAAAATCGGTACTGTAGAGGCGCTTACTACCTCTGCATTTTGGGAAGCATATCAAAAAAACAACATACCTTTCAGAGCATACGAAACAGAAATAAACGAAAAATATCTGGCAAATTTAAATCTCTTACCGCTATATGAGGTATTTAAAGATGTCACTCAGGTTGGGATTAAGCGAAATAAAAAGACAAGAACAGTCCAAGCAGATGATGAAGGAAGTTTTTATCACAAAACATCATATACCTTTGCAGATGAAAAATATGAATTCGCCTTCATTGTCGACCTGAACGAAGATCTACCGGAACATGAAGGTTTTGTCTATCTTGGAGCAGAACGATCATCATTTCGCTTAAAAATTGAAGATTATGACGAAAACACACAAAAGTATTATCCTGTAACACTTCATGAGAATTCAAAAGCTATTGCACTTGGAGATATTGCTATACAAAATTTTAACGACATTGCATTTATGATTAATCAAAATTATATTGCACATGCTTTTATGGAGAGGACAAAGGAAAAACAGCATAGAGCATCTTCCAAATATTCAAAATCCCAGCAACAACACTACATACCAAGAGGTTCTGTCATCTATTTTAAAGATGACTTTCATACAGGACTATTAAACGATAGATTTAACTTCAACAGTTTACTTACAAAAGGAGAAACAGCATGACAAAAACAGTACTATTTCACATTACAACGCTTTCAAACTTACACGCGGGTTCAGGTGATCAAAACTTTGGTGTAGTGGATAATCTCGTACAAAGAGACCCTGTAACTGAAATACCTATGATAAACTCTTCAAGCCTAAAAGGTGCCATCAGAGACCACTTCGAAACACAAAATCTCTCAAAAAAGAAAATAGAGACCATTTTTGGACACGCCGAAAAAGACAGTGCGAGTGCGGGAGAAGTGAAATTTTTACCTGCACATTTACTGGGTTTACCTGTGCGGTCAAATACCCAACTATATTTTTTAGCAACAACACCTCAAATTTTAGAAGACTATCTTTCAAATTATCAGATACTTAAAAACGAAACATTAGACTTAAACATCCCCAATATAAAAGAAGGTGTGTATATTTCAACCAATGATGAACAGTGCTGGATAGAAGATTTTGAAGCGGATAATTCCAAAGCACAAGAGCTTCAAGAAATATCAAAAGAACTTTTTGGCAGTAAGCCTATTGTCCTTATGGATGAACGAAGTTTCAAAACTATCTCCCTCCCTATCATTACAAGAAATAAAATAGCAAAACATGAAGAAGATGACAACAATCTCTTTTATGAAGAAGTCATACCAAGACATACACACTTTTACAGCTATATCATCACGCCGACCGACTACGATAAAAGTGATGAAGAAGATATAAAAACAATATTTGATGACTTTATTGCAGATATGAATACAAACATTCAGGTTGGCGCAAATGCTTCCATAGGTTATGGAATTTGTCAATTTAAAGAGGTGTAAAATGAATAAAAAATATATTGAACAAAGCATACCGAAAGCTATAAAATATATCGAGGAAAATAAAAATATTTACAATGAAAATGAAAATGCAGTACCCAATGAATTTATGGGATACGTCTCCTCATTTGCCGTTGCGGTGACACTTGCAGGTCCTATACAAGCCGTTACATTTTATGAAGACAACAATCATAGTGCAAGATTTCCACGCGAAGAGATGATAAGTGTCATAAAAAAGCTGATGGAAGTCGAAGACCTGATAGAGCACTTAAAAAACAATCCATTGGAAAAATCAAAACTCATTGATAGCGCCATCGCTTTTAAGATGGCACTTAGAGTTTTCAAACTAAAAAAAGGGATGTCACCATGGAAAATTTAGGATTTACCTTTTATCGTATGCTTGATCCTACCAATAAAGTTGATTTTGGCAAAAAAATTATCGAAAGGTCAAAAACCTGTCAAATATCTTCAAAAGAGTACTTTGACATTCCAAATAGTATAAAACTCACATTTCGTACAAATTACCCGGGATTGTCTCTGGGACTGGGCTACGAACATATTAGTTCGGAAAATGATGATTTTAAACTTGGTTTCTCTTTTGACTTTACAACAGGACTGCCATACATCCCCGGAAGTTCGCTAAAAGGCACACTAAGATCAATGTTCCCCGCCGATGGAAACGATCATGAAAGGCTTGCGTTTATAAATGATGTTTTGGGTAAATCGCTTACCTATAAAGAGCTTTATGAAATAGAAAAATCCATATTTGGGAAAAATACCGATGATCGAAAAAGCATTGATAACATAACAACAAAAGATATTTTTTACGACAGTTATTTTAACACTGACACAGGGGAATATTTGGCAGACGATTACATAACACCCCATAAAGGAGAAATAACCTCACCTGATCCGCTAAAGTTTTTAAAAATAGCACCTGGTACAAAAGTTATTTTGCAAATCGGCTTAAGCGAAAATCCGTTGTTTACAAAAGAAGAGCGCCTGAAACTATATAGTGAAATACTAAACTTCACAGGAATAGGTGCAAAAACAAATGTAGGATACGGCACAGTAGAACAACTTAGTTACGAATATCATATTGCCGACAAAGATATTGCAGAGAAAGATCCAGGGAAATTTTTCGAATCAATTGATGAACATATAAATGATATAGAAGCCAAAAAGCGCAAACAAAAACAGGATCAAAAACTCAGCAAACTACCCCTTTTAATACAATTGAAGAAGAAAATAGACGAACTAACCGAAAATAAAGAGATATACGATTTACTCGCTGAACAAACTGAGAAACTTTCAGAGATTGAAAAAGAAGAACTTTTTACATATATCAAAGGAAAAATTGGAGACAGACCAAACAAATGCAAACCGGCACCTAAAAAATGGGCTTGTAAAATCCATGATCTGTTCCAAAAATAGAGCCCGTAACACGCAAAACCGGTTTGCGAACTTTTTCGCTAAGTAGTTTTTAAGTTTCAAAAACAAAAAGCCCTGAATTTGGGGATTTTTTAGAAATATAACTTTTTTAAATAGTTCGCAAATAAGCTGTTTTTAAGTTCTTGAGAATCGGTTTGCAAACTTTTAGTTTCATGTAAGTTCAAAAGCCCCATTTTATGGGCATCGCGAAACTTAAAAACGCTAAAAGTTTGCAAACCGCCAAAAACACCCTTGCAGATTTTCGGTTTGCGAACTTTTTTACTAAGTTTTTTTTAAACAAAACCTTCAATAAGCCCCAAATTCAGCCACTTCTAATTTTGTTTAAGTTACAATTTATCGAAAGTAGCGCATGAAAATGTGCCGGTTTGCAAACTTTTTTTGCAAATACCGTCGTTTCGGACGTTTTTTAACTTTGCATTGTCCTAAAATTTTACGAAACAGCGATTTTATCAGCTGTTCATGAAGTATGACCCGATTTAAAGGGATTGAAACT
>JALWRO010000046.1 GCA_027080605.1 Campylobacterales bacterium | reverse complement strand
CGACAATAGAGACCCGTTTGGCAACTTCGTCATTTTCGAGATCTTTTTTATTGGGACGGGAGACATAGCCTATGATATGCGAAGCGAGTTCACCGTAGGGATAAAAACGTTTGGATGCCGGTTTGATGACGATGGCACTGTTTTTGGTCAGCTTGACAAAAGAGCTGATCACGTCGTCATAGGGTAGAAACGGTATGATCGTAATCGGATCGTGGTTGTACGGGCTGTCGTTTTTGAGATACTTCTTTTGCAGTTTGTCGCTTTTGTATTTGGGAAAATAGTGTGTGATCTCACGCAGTGCTTCATGTAGTTTGGCTCTGTTGCGTTTTTTTCCCAGATGCGGTGCCAGAGCAATACTGAAGCCGAGTTTACTGATTGCCAGCAATTGCTGATCTCTGTCACGTATCTCCCCGCGTGTCGGCAAAAGATATTCGGTATTGATCACATTTCGCATCGCCAGCTCTTCATAGTAGCGGTTCGATTTAATACTGAGATAGTAGAGTCTGGAGATCAGTACAATCCAGAAGAGGGCAAAGAGAAAGAGGATAAGCTTGATGCGATCTGTCATGAAAGCAGTACCACCAGAAAAAGATCGGTTGCGATATAGATAAAATAGACTGGATCGAAATCGGGCAGGGCGGTGTTGAACAAAAATGCGAGAAAAAGATTGATCAAGTAGTAGCCAAGGTAGCTATAGAGTACATAGATGGTATCGATACACAAAATACAGTTGATTGCATGTTCGATCTTTTCCGCCAGAAAATAGTGGTAAAAAATGGCCAAAAGGATAAAAGAGAAGAGGATCATATCCCGGTCGATTTCAAAGTAGAGTGTATAGAGAAAAAAGAGCGATATATAGAAATAGAATTTTCTTTCCGTATAGTATTTTCGCCAGAGGTAAAATCCCACGCCCAGCAGCGGTGAGAGCCAGATATAGACGGTACCGACCGACTCATAGACCAGTGCTGCAACGAACAGCAGAAGGGCTAGGAGAGGTTGTAGATTAAAGCGACTTCGTCGCAGATAGGAAAGTGTTTGCATTTGACACAGTCTGCCCATATTTTGTGTTTGGGAAGTGACTCTTTGGGGATTTCGGAAAAACCGAGTTTCTCAAAAAAACGCTGCTCGTAGGTAAGGGTGAAAAGACGTTCGATACCCAACGCTTTGCCTTCGCTGATACACCGTTTCACCAGTTCACCGCCGATACCGTGCCCGCGCATTTTTTCCGAAACGATCAGGCTACGTACTTCGGCAAGTGTGGGCGTGTGGATATGGAGCGCGACAAATCCGACCACTTCACCCTCTCTTTCCGCCAGGATATAGGAGCGGATATTGGTGGCGACTTCATCGTCGGAGCGAAAAAGAATTTTCCCGGATTTTACTTCCGGCAGTACCAGCGCCTGCATTTGCGCAATAGCATCGAGTTTCGGTTTGGTGTAGTGAATATCACCCATCTTCACACTTCTTCATGAAGAGCTTTTCGAAAATTTTTCCGGTAGCCTCGGCAATACCGCTTTTTTTCAGGTTGGAAACGACCATCGCGCCGGGAGAAGCTTTTTTGAGTGCGGCTCTCCCTTTTTGGTTCAGTTTGTCCCCTTTTGTGAAGATGACCAAAATCTCCTGATCACCGCGTTTGATCGATTCGAGATAGGCTTTGACTTCCTGATCGATTTGCATATTGGGGTGTCTGGCATCCTGCAGGAGTATAAAAAGACGGATCGCCGTGCGTTTGGTGATAAATTCACTCAGACTCTTTTGCCACGCATATTTTTCGGTTTTGGAGACTTTAGCATAGCCGAATCCCGGAAGATCGACCATGCGCGCCTGGTATTTCTCACCGTTACAGTCGAAAGTCATACTGAAAAAGTTAATCAGACGCGTTTTACCCGGTGTCGAAGAGCTTTTTGCCAGATTTTTTCGGTTGGTCAGAGAGTTGATGAAACTGCTTTTTCCGACGTTGCTTCGCCCGATGACGGCGATTTGCTGTACAATTTGAGCGCCATTTATATTCAAGAAGCGCTCGCCGGCGGAACCCCCGACCGAGAAAAGTTGTCGCTTGCCGCCAAACAAATTGACAAAGCCATCAGTCTGGACCCGGATTTGGCGGCGCCATATTACGGGCGCGGTGTCATA
>JALWRO010000045.1 GCA_027080605.1 Campylobacterales bacterium | reverse complement strand
TGCCGGGGTGGCGGAGATACACGGTATCGAAGATCCGCAAAAGCGCAAAGCCGCAACCATGCACGCACTCAGACTCGGTACCGATCTAATCCGGCACTACCGCTCTTTTGACAATATCGATCAACTGCTGCGTGCCGTAGAGGAGTCTTCATGAACGGAAAATACAGAGCACTCTGGCTCGACGACAACGGTGATCTGATCGTACGCGACCAGCGGGTTTTGCCCTTTATCGAGACGATCGTCACCATCACCGATACACAAAGCTGCGTTGAAGCGATCCAAAACATGACGGTTCGCGGCGCCGGAGTCATCGGCAATACCGCCGCTTTCGGCGTCTATCTTGCCGCACGCGAATGCGGCGGAAACCTCACACAACTGGCAGAAAAAGCCGCCGCTATCAGAGCATCCCGTCCCACCGCCGTCAACCTGATGTGGGCAGTGGACAGAATGATGAAAGTAGCCGAAGAGACGGCGCCCGAAAAACGGCAGGAACGACTCAAAGTAGAAGCGATCGCCATTTGCGACGAAGATTGTATTACCTCCCGAAAAATCGGTCAATTCGGAGCGGATATTTTTGAAAAGCGCATGAGAGAAAAAGGAACCGACACCATCAACGTACTCACCCACTGCAACGCAGGCTGGCTGGCGATTGTCGATGACGGCTCCGCCCTCGCCCCGATCTACGAAGCACACCGCAGAGGCATCGATATTCACGTCTGGGTCGATGAAACCCGCCCGAGAAACCAGGGCGCCAACCTGACAGCATGGGAACTCGCACAGGCAGGCATCAGACATACCGTCATCGCCGACAATACCGGCGGACACCTGATGCAGCACGGCATGGTCGATATCTGCATCACCGGAGCGGACAGGGTAAGCCGAAACGGTGATGTCGCCAACAAAATCGGCACCTACCTCAAAGCCCTCGCCGCACACGACAACAACATCCCCTTTTACATCGCCCTCCCCGCTTCCACATTTGACTTCTCCATCACCGACGGTTTGCAGGAGATCCCTATCGAAATACGCAGTGAAGAGGAGGTAAAGTTTATACGCGGCATCAACCAAAACGGTACGTACGAACAACTCCAGATCGTCCCCACAGACTCCCCTGCCCTCAACTACGGCTTTGACGTCACCCCCGCCAGACTCATCACCGGACTCATTACCGAACGGAGCGTCTGCAAAGCCGATCTGCAAAAGATCGAAACCGTTTTTAAAGACTTGCTATGACAGACGGCGTTATCAAATACAACTTTCACTTCACCCCAACCGCACCCCTGCCCAAAACAGCCTGGGAAGAGATCGAAGCAGTACGGGAGCGTCTCTTTGCCATGAAACTCATCGGTGAAAAAGCGCAAATCGGCTACGGCAACATCAGCCGCCGCATCGACAGCGAACGCTTTGTCATCACCGGCACACAGACAGGACACCTGCCAAACCTCACCGCGGAGCACTACGCACAAATAGACACCTGGAACAACGAAACCTTTACCATCCACTCCAGCGGCGCAACCAAACCCAGCAGCGAAGCCCTCACCCACGCCACCATCTACAACCTCAGCCCCGACATCAAAGCCGTCATCCACATCCACTCCAAAACCATCTGGAACTTCATGCTGAGCCACCACTACCCACAGACAGCTGACGTTCCCTACGGATCACGGGAGATGATCGAAGCGGTTAAAACGCTCTACCGAAACCAGAATCCGCTGGATAAACCGAAATTTGCCATGAAAGGGCATGAAGAAGGGGTTATGACATTTGGCAGGGATTTACGGGAGGCAGAGATGGTGCTTTATAGGATTGTGGGGGAGATATTGGAAAACAGCTCAAATCAGGCTTAAACACGATATATTCGGTTCTTTTATTGGGTATATTTTTATTCCAAATCTTTGTTCTATTTCCAAGTTTCATTTCCAAAAATATTTTTTATGAAGCTACTACAGCCTTACTTTTTTGGTATAGAAGTTCAGGATCTAAATCAAGTTGATTATCCCACTCAATACTATCAAATGAAACTCTTACAGTTTTAAATAATTTTTTATTTGTTAGTTCTTTAAATTTGCCTATTTCCAAGTAAGGCTTAACATCAAATATTTTTTCTTCATTATTTTCAAATTTTAATAACAATTGATAATCATCAAG
>JALWRO010000044.1 GCA_027080605.1 Campylobacterales bacterium | reverse complement strand
CGCTCATGGTCTGCTTCTGTCCCGTCATCGCTGACTAGAAGTGCTTCGACTGCTTTTTGAAGTTGGAGTGCTTTTTCAATAGCTTCCGGCTTGCCCTCTTTCTGTAATTTTACCGGATCTTCTCCAATTTCATCTTCCGGTATTTCCAGAGCCTGGGCAACTCTTTTTCTATGCGCTGCGATTTTTTCCTGAATCTCTTTTTTAGAAAGTTTTGGGTGCTCTTTAAGTTCTTTTTGTACTGCTTTGGCTATCAATGTATTGATAGGGGTGACCATTACAATTTTTCCGTCTTTTGGTGCAAGTAGTTTGCCTTTGAAATCGTCTCCTGTATCGACATCTTTACCTCCGTAAACCAGAAGCATTGCAAGATCATATTTTTCATCTTTTTGTACATCTGCAGAAACAGTCAGTGAAAACGATCCGTTTTCATCCGTTTGTGTACTCGGTTCCGTTGCTTGGCAGTAGCCATCCTGATCCATATCGAGACAAACTGTTGCAAATTGCAAATAACCGTCGATTGCTTTTCCTGAAATACTTGATGTTTTTAACGTATTGTCATTGTTATTATTGTCATCATTGTTTGCAGTGGTTGCGCTGCTTCCACAACCTGCTAAAAATGCACTGAGTGCGACTGATACTGTAATACTTTTAAGTAAGGTGTTTCTTTTCATTGGGTGAGGTCTCCTTCAACCTGGAATTTTTTGAATTGTTTCAAATTCATAAACTATATCGGCTAAAAGAAAGAGGACTGTAATTAAATTTTACTTAACTATAAAAACTATACTTTACATGAACCTCCACTGCAGCCACCACTGCCGATGTTGAAACTGTCCGTATAATTGCAGTTGGTACATTTAAACTCGACAAACGCCGTTCCTGAGCAGCCTCCGCCCTTTTGATCGACGACTTCCATGTTTTTTTGTTTGCATGAAGGGCAGATGCCCTGATTGATAAGTTTGAGTTTTTCACCCTTTTCTCCCAGGTGGTGAATATATGCCCAGATCAAACCACCCAGAATAATTGCTATAAAAAGAAGTGTCAGAAGTGTGTACATAGATGCCCTTAATGATATTTTGCTAATATCCATTTTAACATAAATTACCAAATCAGGGCTACGATGCTAAAAGTTTCTTCGATTTTTTATTCGATTCAGGGGGAGGGTACCCATGCGGGCAGGGCATTTGTTTTTGTGCGTTTGTACGGGTGCAACCTGACGTGTGATTTCTGCGATGATGAGTTGCACAAAACAACGATGCAGGAGATGACGTTTGATGAGGTTTTCACCGAGATTGTAAAATATCCGGCAAAAAGTATCATCATTACCGGCGGAGAACCGACGATTTACGATCTGAACCCTTTTATCGACTATCTTCATGAACGAGACTATTTTGTCAGCGTGGAAACCAACGGGTATATGTTTGACAATATTCGCAATGCTGACTGGATCACATACAGCCCGAAAGAGTGGGATACGGTAAAAGTGGAAGGGTTTCATGAACTGAAGTTTATCGTGGATAAAAGTTCACCCGTGGAAAAACTGCTGGCGCTGGAGAGTGATAAACCGCTCTATATACAGCCGCAAAACTTTATGCACAAGCCCAATATGGAGAATGTACACTTTTGCGTGGAATTAGTCAAAAAATATCCCCAAAAGTTTTTACTCAGTCTGCAGATGCATAAATTTATAGGAGTTGATTAACTATGGAAAAAGAGAAAAGTGCTCTGGTCGTTTTCAGTGGTGGTCAGGACAGTACTACCTGTCTGGGGTGGGCAAAAAACCGCTATGCACACGTAGAGACAATCACCTTTGACTATCACCAGAAGCATGCTGTCGAAATTGAACAGGCAAAAAAGATTGCCCGGATCTTGCATGTACCAAATTTCGTCATGGAGATCAATATCTTTGCACAGCTGGATGATTCTGCGCTGATCGATGCATCGCTCGATATCAATGCAAAACACCGCAATCGCCCCAATCTTCCTGCCTCTTTTGTACCCAATCGTAATGCTGTTTTCTTTACCGCGGCACACGCGTATGCGCAGAAAAAAGGGCTTGACCATATCATCACCGGAATCAATCAGACCGATTACAGCGGATATCCCGACTGCCGCATCCCTTTTGTGGAAAGTCTGGAAAAGGCATTAAATCTCGGAAGCGAATCGGATATAAAATTTCTCTATCCACTTATTCACCTGACAAAAGCGGAAACATTTAAAATGGCAGAAGAAGAGGGTGTTTTGGATATTGTACTGAAGGAGACACATACCTGTTATAACGGAGACAGAAGCGTACTTCATGAATGGGGTTACGGCTGTGATACCTGTCCTGCATGTAAATTGCGGAAAAAAGGGTGGGAAGCGTATTTGCGTAAATTGAAAAAATAGAAGTGGCGGACAGGGAGGGATTCGAACCCTCGGTACCGTTGCCAGTACGCATCCTTAGCAGGGATGTGGTTTCAGCCAGCTCACCCACCTGTCCATCAAAAGGAGCGAAATTATAGCTATTTGAAGTTTATAATTCGCTTAAAATTTTTTCAACAACTGATTTCGGATTTTCTGCTTTGTAAATCGGGCGTCCGACGACGATGAAATCCACCAGTTCCTCTTTTGCCATAGCAATATCTGCGACACGTTTCTGATCGCCTGCGGCTTCACCAAAGGGGCGTATGCCCGGTGTCAGCGTAAGAAACTTTTTTGCCGTATGCGATTTGATAAGCGCGCTTTCATGTGCCGAACAGACTACACCGTCTATACCGCTTTTATATGCATCTTTGGCAAATGTGATCGCTTTATTGTCAATATCTTCCCCGTAGATTTTTCGGAAGCTTTCGTTGTCAAAACTGGTGAGGGCGGTGACTGCCAGGACGATGGGGCGTTTTGGTAAACCGCCTATGCGTTCCATGACGGTATGCATCGCTTTTTCGCCGCTACTTGCATGTACGTTGAACATATCGACACCCAGTCCGGCGATCTCTTCTGCTGCATCCGCCATCGTATTTGGGATGTCGTAGAGTTTCAGGTCGAGGAATATTTTAAAATTTGGATTGATGTTTTTGAGTTCATGAAGGATCGATTTCCCGTCGCGTATGTAGCTGCGAAATCCGACTTTAAGCCAGATGTCAAATGTTTTCAGCTCCTTAGCTAAGGCAATGTTCTCTTCAAAGGTTGGCAGGTCGAGTGCGGTGCAGAGTTTCATGAATGCTCTTTGGCGATCGCATCGAGCACACCGTTGACAAATTTCGGTGCGGTGTCGCTTGCCAGATCTTTGGAGAGTTCGATCGCCTCGTTGATAATGACAGCGTTGTCAAGATCTGTTTTTAGGATCTCATAGGTGCCGAGTCTGAGAATGGCGCGTTCGATATGTCCGAGTTCATGTACTTTGTACTCTTTGAGATGTTTGTTGATTTCATTGTCGATCGCTTCGAGATTTTTGCCGATACCTTCAAACAGGGAGAGTGCAAACTCTTTTTGTTTGTTGCGTATCTTTTTGTCTTCGAGCATATCATCGACAAATTTGCCGATATTTTCGTTTCCTATATCTTTTGCGTAGAGGAGAGAGATGACGCTCTCTCTGGATTGGTGTCTGGTTGCCATGGTTTTCTCTTTAGAAATTTTTATAGAGGCTGATGAGTTCGATAAGCCCTGTCATGGCTTCGAAACCTTTGTTGCCCGCTTTGCTGCCTGCCCGCTCGATCGCCTGTTCGATGTTGTCTGTTGTCAGCACACCGAATGTGACCGGTTTGTTGTATTTGAGTGTTACGTTGGCGATGCCTTTGGTTGCTTCTGCCGACACATAGTCAAAGTGCGGTGTACCGCCGCGAATAACCGCTCCCACGCAGCAGACAGCATCGTATTTTCCGCTTTCAAGTGCTTTGTCGAGTGCAAACGGCAATTCAAATGCTCCCGGTACGAGGATCAGATCGAGGTTTTCATCGTTTCCGCCGTGTCTCAAAAAGGCATCCCTTGCACCCTCTACCAGTCTGTCTGTAATAATATGGTTAAATCTTGCATTGATAATCGCAACTTTTTCGTCGCCGCTTAGTGAAAGTTTACCCTCAATTATGTTCATGAAGTTCCTTGTTATTCTCTTTTTTGTCTATTTTATCGAAAATTTCTCTAAAGTTAAGAGTGCATCTTTGTAAATCGGTTCGTCGATGAAACCGTATTTTGCATCCATGAAACCGGAAACATACTCTTTCGCCATCTCTTCAAATCGCTCTTTGATATATTTTGCCCGTTCCAGTGCTTCATCTTCCTTCATGAAAAGGGAGTTTACAATGGTAACCTGTTTGGGCCCCAGACAGCTTTTTGCCGTATAGCCCATCTTCTTTTCCAGTTCGCACCAGCGGGTGAATGTCTCGGTATCGTGGTACGCCTGATAGGTAAAGCCGATGGGATACATCCCCGCAATTCTGCAATCGACAAGAAAACGACTCAGTAGATAGTGGATAGTCGGGTTGTCAAGTGCCAGCAGACTGTGGCTCAGTCCCAGGGAGTTGAGCATATCCATAATTCCCAGAGATGCGCACTCGACACGGTTGTGAACATTGAGTCCGGAAAGGTTTTCAAGGGCTTCTTTGGTCTCTACGGAGATATGCAGCGCGATATCGGGATCGAGTATATCGAGTACTTTTCGGACATCTTCCGGGGTATGGATTTTGGCGACTCTGATAGAATCCGGTTTGATACGGTTTAAAAGTTTGATCTCCTCCGCACTGCCTTCATCGACAGGATTGACACGTACGATGATGCGTGACTTGCTCTCTTTCAGATGAGAGAGAAAAACCGCCGTCAGTAGCAGAGCGCGGCTTTTCATTGCCGGAGCGACGCCGTCTTCGAGATTAAGCACGACAATATCGGCATCAAGGTTGTCGATGCGGTTGAGGTGTTTGAGGTTGAGCGGGTTGAGCATCATCGCGGAGCGCGGCTCAGTAACCGGGGCTTTTTTTCGCTCGGGTTGGATGATCATCGCTTCAAGTTCCGCTTCGGACATGGTTTCAAACGGGGTAATATCTTCAAAAATCATGACGACTCTTTTTTGTGAAATTTATTTGGTATATTTGGTATAATAGTACCATAAAGGATGAAAATTGGATAGAGTATTTGAAAGTATAGATGCATATTTGAAAGATCTGGAAACAGAGATGCTGCGGATTGTGGATGATCAGTCTATACCGCTTGCCGAGAAGAACAGGCTGATGGAGCCTATCGCCGATACCAAAAAGGTGCTGGTGAAAACCAAAGCGGAACTCAATGCCATCAAAAACAAAGAGTATGTTGCCGGATGCGGTATGCAGAAACTGAGAGGAGAAACTTCATGAAACCGGCAGAGATGATACTGGAAATGTTCCGTCTTCAGCAAAAACTCAATGACGAAACAAACGGCAAAGGCTGGGAAAAGGGGTACACAAAGCAAGGGCGTATCATCAACTGGAACCGCTGCATCTATATGGAGTGTGCGGAGCTCATCGACAGTTTTAACTGGAAACACTGGAAAGATATCGATATCGCCCCCGACTGGGATAACATTACCATCGAATTGGTGGATATCTGGCACTTTGTGATGAGTCTGGGGCTGGAGTTTTACTACAACGAGAAGCTTGGGACAGCGGAAGATATCGTCAAAGAGATTTCCGATTCACAATATTTTGATCAGTTTTGCCTTGATCCGGTTAAACCGGACAATGATGACGCCATGCTCATCGTCAGTGTCATTGAGCACTTCATGAAAGATGCGCTGGATGCAAAACCCTTTTACAAACTGAGCGATGACTTTTTTGAAACGGCGATACAGTGCGGTGTCAATATCGACACACTTTACAAATATTATGTTGCCAAAAATGTCCTCAACAAATTTCGGCAGGACAACGGCTACAAAGAGGGTACATACCAAAAAGTGTGGAACGGGAAAGAGGACAATGTCGTTTTAAGTGAGATGCTCGAAAAGGGTCCGATGGGTATTGAAGCGATCTATGTTTCACTTCAGACAGAGTATGCACGCCTTTCATGACTATTACACAGATTCTTAAAAAAAGCTTTTCCGACTTTAAGTCACCTTTGTTTCTGGGGATGGCACTGTTGCCGTTTGTGGTTATTCTGGTGCTATTCGGGTACGGCTATTTTCATTTCGGTGGCGATCTTATTGCCCAGGTGGGGGCTGATCTGGATGCGGGGAGGGTACCTTTTCTCGATCCTGAAGCGCATCCGTGGCTGACCTATATACTGACATTTTCATTTTTCAAATGGCTTTTTACCATATTTTTTTATCTGGTGGGTGTGGTTGCGGTAGTACTCTTTTCGGTGGTGATCGCGGGAATTGTGATAGGCTTTTTTACACCGACCATCGTCAAAGTGATCCGTAAAAAACACTATCCCGATTTTCTCTTTACCAATCAGGACTTTACACTGTTTGCCACGCTGCCGTTTTATGTGAAAATCGTCTTTGGATTTATCTTTCTGGGATTGGTTTCACTGCCGTTTATGTTTATACCTGCGGTGAATTTCATCGCCATCAATATTCCCTTTTACTATCTTTTTCACAACTTCATGATCCTCGATGTGGGGTCGAATATTGTCAGTAAAAAAGAGTTTAAAGTATTGACAAAAAAGTACAAAACCCTGTTTCGCTCCACTACGGCGACTCTTTACGGCATTTCCCTCGTACCGCTGCTGGGTGTGTTTATGCAAGTCTTTTATGTGATTGTTCTGGCGCATGAATTTTTTGAAAAGGCGTCGCAGGAGCGTTCATGAAACAGACGGTACTGTTGCTGCTGGTTTGTGTTCCCCTCTTTGCAAAGGGACTCGATTTTCGGCAGATTCTGACGCTGAAAACAGTAAAGAATATCGCGCTTCAGTATCCGAACCAACGGGGAGAGACACTGGAAGATACCGCCATGGCGATCTGTCTGGCGGAAACAAACGGCGGAAAAGTGAACTGGGGTGACAAACAGCTGCTTCGAAGAGGTATCAAAAAAGCATCATACGGCATCATGCAGGTACGTCTGGCGACGGCACGGTTTGTTGCCAAAAGATACAATCTGGTCGATGTACGCTTCATGAACGATACACAGCTCATTACCAAAATGATGCACGATCCGCTTTTTAATGCCCGTATCGCGGTGCTCTATCTGGTCTATCTGAGTGATACATCCAAAAGCTATTTTGAAGCGGTCAGCCGCTACAACGGCGGTCATGTTAACCACCCTTATTATAATAAAATCCAGCGCTGCCTGAAGATTATCAGACGACACGGACTTTAAGCTGCGCCTTTGATCTCCAGCAGTAGCAGGTTTTGACACATCGTGATATATTCCATAATAAAATTCTGTGCTTCGAGTGACGGGTAGATATTGAGAACAATCTGGTTGCCGAACACTTTGTAAATCATCGCTTTCATCTGAAGGTTGCGCACCTGATTTTCCATATCTTCAACGTGAAATTCAAGCGTGAATGTTTTGGTATGCAGCCCCTTGACTTGAATCTCTTCAATCTTGTTCAGCTGTGTGGTAAAGAGAATCGAGTTTTTAGAAATATCGGCAATCAACCCTTCGATGTAGATTTCATTGTCATACTCCAGTGAAGCCTGAATCGGTCGGTGCGGTGTAACCCTGATATTTTTACGGTGTACCGGCGAGTTGTCGAGAAATTTGAAGTTGCTCAGTTCCACCAAGCTGTTATGATAGTCGATGTGCATGACATCCGCCCGTAAAATATCGGGAATCATACGATGCTCAAGGTAGACATACTCCTGCCGTTTCATGAAAGGAATATACTCTTTGGGTGAGCGTACCTTGGCGTATCCCATCTTGCTTTCCACCACTTCTACCTGGTTGGAAAGGGGAATCTCTTTGTAAAAACCGTAAACGTTGAGTGTCGGTTCCTGCATAAAGATATGGCTGATGTTTTCAAAATCCCCGTTGTGGCTGTAGTCGAAATAGCGGGTACCGTAGTAGATATGATTGGTTGGAGACAGTTTGGACTTAAGTAAAAACCGGTGCACCCGTTCCATCAGCGATGCGGAGGTATCTTCATCGTCAAAGTTCGTTACGCCGACATTTTCGATAACAACACCATACTTTATTTTGATACTGGTAAACATATTTTTCAGGGTACTGACGACCGTGTGAATCTTGCTTTCATGAATAAAGAGCAGATAACTGTTGCCACTTTCGTAGATGATCGGTGTAAAGTTGAGATAGGAGTAGATAAAACTAAATATATGTTGAAATTTCGCGCCCTCTTTAGGATGAAAAAACTTCACCGCGCACAGCGGCGTGGAAAAATCTTTGGAGCGTTGAATCTGTGATTGGATAAACGCCTGGTTGACGATATTGTTAATAATGATGCTTTGGTTTGTCATGACCCTCTCTTTTTACGAAAATTGCGGTTCGCTAAGTATTTAGATATAATTTCGGCATATTCGGGAATTTATTTAGAGGAAAAAGAGATGAAAAAAGCATTTTACAAAGATCTTGAAGAAGTTTACACGTTAATCAAAAACAAGCAGGAGAGTCTGCACGCATTTTATGATATTTTAGGCGCGGAGAGTGACAACGAAAAAGAGCGGTTTATCGACGCTTTTTTGACAAAAATCGGTCTGGATGTCACACCTGAAAACCGAATGTCCGCTGTAACAAGACTCGTTTCGCTGCGGGACGACTCCCTAACACAAGCGTTTAAAAAAGCGGGTTTCAGCGAAGAGGAGATTATTCAAAAAAAAGAGGAAGCGTACCTCTGGGTAGCGGATTTTTATTTGAAAATGCACCAGTCGCTGGTCGAGGAGATCGAAGCGAAAAATCTGTTGACGCCGTTTTACCGGGAAATATTCAAAGGGGTTCATGAAGTGGGCAAAGTCTTCAGCGGCTGGCAGTCAAGCTGGACGGCACACATTATCGACGGGGTGAACCGTGAATTGTACCGGCTCTTTAACGGCGATGAGGAGAAGATATTTGAGATGTTTCATGAAAAGGAGCTTTTCGACAAAGGACACGACGGTGAAAAGGGAGACCGCTCCTACTCCGTGCTGGTGGAGCAGGAGGACGGCAGTTTCAAATCGGTGCCTTATGCCGAAGCTTTTGCGCAGGAAGTGACACAGGCTCTGCTGGCGCTTGCTGAGTTTAAAAACAGCCTGCTCAAACTCGAAGACGATGTATTTGACCTAAAAGAGGCACATATAAACTATCTTCAGGCGATCATCGAAGCGCTTGCCGAAAAAGATACCGCTAAACTGATTCCCCGCTGGGCGGAAGTGGACCGACGCTGGATGAAAGTCACCGCACCGCTGCAGATCGGACATCCGCTGGAGTATTATGAAGACCACTACAAAAAAGCGGTGGCGCTGGAGTGGGATTTGCGCATTGTCAACCCACAAAATTCTGCCGGAGATGTGAAAGAGAAGATTCAGACCATGTACGCAAACGTATTCGACTCCCTTCGGGATGAGGTTGCAGGCAGTGAAAAGATATATGAAAGCTCTCTCAAAAGTGCGGACAAAGTACAACTCTATCTGGGACGACCCGCGCTCTATTACGGAGCGGAATTTTGCGGTCTCTTCTCCGCACAGGTGGTACCCAACGATGAAGTCGTGACCAAAGAGGAGGGCAAAAAGATCTTTGCCTTTGCCGACAACGTCCTTGAAGCCAGCCGTGCCAAACCCTTCATGAAGATACAAAAAGAGGTTTTCCCAAAATGGTTTTTGGACCAAAGCCGGGATGTACTCTTCAAAAAAGAGGATATCTGGTATGACGTTTACAATATCACAACCATCGGGCATGAATTCGGACATATCCTCTGGATCGACGACGATACCGAAAGTATTATGAACAAAACCGGCAACTTTAAAAACATCGAAGAGTTCAAAGCCACTACCGGCGGACTCTGTGCCTTTTTTCACAGCGAAACAGATGCCCTCAAAGCGCATGTCCTGAACGACACCGTGCGACGCGCCGTGGGACTCATCGCCTGGAAAGAGACGGGGGAAGTTGAGCCGTACTACTGTGAGGGATTGATCCACCTGCACGGGCTCTTTGAAACCGGTGTGTTGAAATTTGGCAAAAAACTGGAGATCGATATGAGTGACGAAGGTTATGACCGCATCAAAGCGTGGTATCTGAACACCTACAAATCTCTGGCGCGACACTACCTGCATAAAGAGGACGCAAGCGTATTTCTTCATCGCTATGCGCAAAAAGAGGATAAATATTTCATGCCCGTGCGCGATGATGTAAAATATTTTGTCAACTACTACTGGAACTTGCACAAAGAGATTGGACAGGTGATTGACGAGAGAGGGAAAGAAGCGTGGTTATAAAACGAGCATAAAGGAGGTTTTACCTATGAAAAAGAGCATATTGACATTGTTAGGCGTGAGTGTTGCACTGTATGGTGCGAGTGTGACCATCCCTCCCAAAGCGAAAGATATTGCTATTACCGTCTATAATAACAATCTTGCTTTTGTTCATGAAAAAAGAGCAGTACAGGTGAAAAAGGGAATGCAAAAGCTGGTCTATGAGGGAGTGGCTTTACAGGTCATCACACCCAGTGTGGTACCGGCATTCAGCGGCGCGGGTGTGACACTCTACTCACAAAATTTCAGGTACAATTTGATTACACTCGGTTCTCTGCTCAAAAACAGTATCGGCAGTAAAATCTCCTTTTTCACCAACGGTGAGCAGCCGCAACGACTGAGTGGGACACTGCTCTCGGCTGCGCCGGTTGTGGTTGAAAGTGACAAAGACGGCAAACTGTATGCACTTAACGCACCCACACAGGTGATTTTTCCGGGTATTCCCTCCTCGATGATCACACGTCCCAGTCTTGTGTGGCGTGCTGAAATCGATAAAGATGCTACGCTGGGAATAGACCTGAAGTATCTCAGCCGCGGTATCAAATGGAAAAGTGACTATGTGCTTGACCTTCAGGAAAAAGTGCTCGATCTTCGTGGCTGGATCACCATTACCAACAACTCCGGTGCAACATATGAAAATGCGCAAATCAGCTGTATCGCCGGAGAACTTCATGAAGCGGCACGTCCCGTTGAGTATCGAGAACTCAAAACGATGGCTGATACAGCCCTCCCCGAAGCAGTTCATGAAGAGTCTTTTTCCGGATACCACCTCTATAAAATCCCGTTTCGTGAAACTGTCCGCGACAAAGAACAGAAGCAGATGCTTTTTATCGATAAAAAAGGGATTGCATACAGACAATACGGCAAAGCAGTCAACAGCTATTTTGAAAACTACGGTGTGCAGAAACTGCACTTTTCCAACGTTATCACATTTATAAACAGTCAAAAGAACCATGCCGGCATACCCCTTCCCGCAGGAGTGGTGCGTATGTACCAAAAAGATAGTGCAGGTGAAGCGCACTACATTGGTGAAGACCGCATTGCCAATACTCCGGAAGATGAACAACTCAAACTCACTGTCGGAACGCTCTTTGATGTAACAGGAGAGAAGCGTATTACCCGGTTTATTGCAGACAAATACCATCGAAATGTTGAAACAACCTATGAAATACGCAACCGAGGTAAAAAATTGCTAGACGTGAAAATTGAAGAAAACATACCCACCTACGGAACGAAGATTACACTCAAAAGCAGTTGTAAGAACCGTTGTCATGAAGTGAAAAAAAGCGCTTTTGTCCGGGAGTTTACGATAGCGCTGAAACCCAAAGAGACGTATCGGTTTACAACGGAGTTTGAGGTGGTGTATTAGATGGGTGCAGATAGTCTCCCTCATTTTTCAAAAACATTTCAAAATGAAATAAAATTTTACCTTTTGCCTGAAAACTGTTAAAATACCACTAAAGCAGAAGGAGCAGTACAACTTATGAGTAAAAAAGATGCTTTGATAAAAGAGATCGATGAGATCAGTGAAAGAGTAAGGTTCTGGCACAATATCATATTGACACTGGTTACAGGTATGTCAGGCGTACTTTTTGCACTGAGTCAGGGGAAAGTGGTTGCCAATATGTATATGTGGTTTTTTGCTATAATGTCTTTATCGATTTTGGTTTTTGCTGTGAGCAGATTGGAAAAATTGAACACTACAAGAAGAGAGTGTATAAATAAGTTAGAGAAGGAAGAGTAATGGGTTTTCAGGAAATTTTACTGTTTTTTGTGTTGATGGGTGGTGTGATTTGGGTATTTTATAAACTTTTAACAGAAAAAACAGGACATGAAAGCTTTAGTGATAAGTAACGCCGATTTTGCATGATGGAGTTTCGCAGGCTGTGGTGTCCTCACCACACCTTTTTATTTCTCAAAACCTTTCAAAATAAGATAAATCAGGAAGGAAGAACAAAATCTCCTTCATCTTCCATAAATCCCAAAAACTCCGCAAAAAGTTTATCATGACGCAATATCTTTGCGTCGCCGATGCAGATCAGCTTGCGTCTGGCGCGTGTCACGGCGACGTTGAGTCGTCTGGCGTCTTTTAAAAATCCGATCTCTCCTTTCTCGTTTGCACGTACAAAAGAGATAATGATCACTTTCTTCTCCTGTCCCTGAAAACCGTCGACGGTTTTGGTTTCGACGGAAAGTTCATGATGTTCAAGCAGTTGTTTGATTGTTTTGATCTGTGCGGCGTAGGGTGTGATGATACCGATATCTTCCGGTTTCGCGCCCATTTGGAGCAGTTCACGGGCAAGGTCGACACAAAGCTTTGCTTCGGCTTCGTTGTAGTAGCTGGTGGAGCGTTCGTTTTGTGCCTCTTTTGCATCGGTTTGGTGCATATCCACAAAAGTCAGCGGTGAGGAAAGCGCGAGTATCTCGGGAAATTTTTGGCTCTCATGAAGTCCCAGATCCGCCAGCGTATGCCCTCTGACACTCTCATCGGCGATCAATTTTCCTTCATAAAAGTGTTCGTTGGAGAACTTCATGATCTTTTCGTGCATACGGTACTGTACCTGCAACATCTTCGAAAGGTTCGGGTGTTTTTCGATCAACGCTTCAAAAAGGGTTTCCCTGAGTTTGGGATGGTTACTGATGACAGTCGGCGGCAGTTGTTTATGGTCTCCGGCGATGACGAAACGATTTGCCTTGAGGATGGGGATAAGTGTGGAGGGGATCATCTGCTGGCTTCCCTCATCGATGACGGCAAGATCGAACCAGGTATCGGCAAGCATATCCGATTTTGCCATCGAGTTGGTCGCCAGAACGATATCCGCATCTTCAATGATCTGTCGGTAAATCTGTGCCTCCTGATCGCGCAGATCGTTTGCTTTGGCTTCGATTTTTCTGTTCGCTTTGATCCACAGCGCCATCGACTGGAGCGTCTCTTTGGAGATGCCGCGCTGGGTTTTGCCCTTGTGCACGAGGGAGAGGATACGTTCCTGATTCATTCCCCGGCTTCTTGCGGCGGTGGGTTTGGCGTGCAGGTCGCGCTGCTGTGCCATCTCTTTGATCTCCTGCCACGCCTCTTTCAGTGACTTAGCCGCGGCGTGCTGTTCGAAGAGATAATGAATAGAGTATTTGTGGAGTTCGGCTGCGATGCGCACAGGGTGTCCGATTCGTACAATTTTGCAGTCGTGTTTTGCCAGACGCATCAGCATATTGTCCACCGCGGTGTTGGAATCGGCAGTTGCGAGTACTTTTTGTTTTCGCGCGACAGACTGAAGAATCAGTTCGATCAACGTACTGGTTTTGCCTGTTCCCGGAGGTCCGTGAATCAGAAAAAGCGTTTTACTGCCGAGCGCTTTGGAAACCGCCTCTTTCTGGGAGAAGTTGAGACGGTTATCTTTAGGGGTAAAGGGGATGGGAGCCGCCGCTTCGGGTGCATCGAGTCCCAGAATAATATTGCGCACTTTTTTCTGCCGTCCTCTGGCGTGCAGCAGTTCCAGAAGATTCTCTTCCATACGTTTGAAAGTGATATCGTTGATATAGAGATCGATGCGTATATCTTTTGAGAGTGCCCATCTGGGTGGTGCGTTTTCAAACGCCACAGTGATGAAATGGCGCCTGATCTCAAACACCGTACCGGTCAGATCGCTTTGCAGCGGATTTCCCTGACTGACCAGGACGATATCACCGTTTGCGATCTCCGTTTCGATCCGTTTGTCTCTGGAAAAACGCACCAGATGGTAGTAAAACTCACTCCCCAGATACTTCCCCTTCAGGTGCAGCACCGCACGACCGAAAAGCTCTCTTTCATGCGCGCTGAACGTTTTGATCTCCCGAATCTGCGCTTCGATCTCCGCCGTACGCTCCTGTGCTATCAGGTACCGATACTCCTCGACAAACGCTTCGACACGCAACATTTCCGCTTCCGTTTTTCGGGAAGGGATTAACTCTTTTTTCGGCTTGTTCTTGACCCGTTTTTTCAAAAAGATCAATGTCGCGTTATCGGCATAATGAATCGATTTGATATCGGAAGTTTTAAGTTTGAGCCGACGCAGCGCCAGGGTGAGATCTTTCTCTTTGAGTATGCCGGGTAGCAGGATGGGTGGGGTCATTTCACCACCTGCATCGTCGAGCAGTGAATCGATCCGCCCTCTTCGATGAGGCGGGTGGCTTTGATGGGAATAATTTCACGAGTCGGGAAGAGTGTTTTGAACAGCGCTGTCATCTCTTTGTCTAGCGGGTCTTCGTAGGTGGGCAGTAGGACGACGTGGTTGGCGATGAGGAAGTTGGCGTAGGTAGCGGGCAGGCGTTGTCCGTTTTTGTATTTGGGTGCGGGGAGCGGCAGGGGGATGAGTCGGTAGGGTTTTCCCTCCGGCGTTTTGAAGCTTTGCAGCTCCGCTTCCATCTTTTTAAGCTCTTTGTAGTGCGGGTCATCGGGGTCGTTACAGGTGACGTAGGCGATGGTTTCGGGGTCGATGAAGCGTGCGAGGGTATCGATGTGCGCGTCGGTGTCGTCGCCGATGAGTTCACCGTGATGAAGCCAGAGGATGCGCTTGAGTCCGAAGAGTTCAGTCAGTTTCGCTTCGATCTCCTCTTTTGTCATATGTGGGTTTCGGTTAGGGTTGAGGAGGCATTTGGTCGTGGTCAGCAGGGTTCCTTTTCCGTCACTTTCGATAGAGCCTCCTTCCAGTATCATCTCTTCATGAAGCAGCGGAGAGATGCCGAAGTGCCAGTTTTTGTGCAGGTACGCCGTTACTTGATTGTCCAGTGTTGCGTCAAACTTCCCGCCCCAGCCGTTGAAGCGAAAGTCGATCAGTTTGCGTTCATCATTTTCGTAGATGGTGATCGGACCGAAGTCGCGTATCCATGTGTCGTTGGTGTCAAACTGCACGAAGGAGATTTTGTCGTGGTAGCAGAACATCTCTTTGACCCGCTCCCTATCGTCGCAGACCAGGATGAGCTTCTGGTTGAAACAGATGGAACTGGCGATTCGCAAAAAGACCGATTCAGCGCTTTTGAGATCGTCCGCCCAGTCGCTCTTTTTGTGTGGGAAGACCATCAGGATACTATCCTGGGGTTCCCATTCGGCAGGTACTCTTCTCATATGTCGTGTAGCTCCATTGTAACATCAATGAGTGCGAAGATATCTTTGATACGTTCTCCCTGATATTGCAGTACTTCATTGTCTTTGACGATGTTTTCATGAAATGTTTCGATTGCTTCGGCACTTGGGCAGTGGTTGGCACCGCCGTAGGACATACAGGCGCATACTGCCCAGCTTCTTGCTACTTCCATGGCATGTTTAAAATCGTATGCGGTGAACGTTTTTTTGCCGTTGAGTGCAGCGACCATTCCCGCACAAAAAGCGTCGCCGGCACCTGTCGAATCGGCAAATTTATCGCCCAGATCAACGGGACGGGCAAGAAAAACGCTATCTTTTGCATCTTTTAAAATGCCGATAGCGCCGAATTTATCGAGTGTGATGATGGCGGAGATCTCTAAATCCTGCAATGTTTTGACGATCTTTTCTAAAGTAGGGTATTCGTTCTCTTTTTGAAAAAAGTTTTTCATCTCATAGACATTGAGTTGCAAAATATCGACGAAGGGGAGGTGTGCCTTCCAGAAATCAAAGCCGTGTGCCAGCTGAGAAGCGCCGAAATTGGCATAGATCAGTACCTCTTTGTGTTGGAAATATTTGATGGCAAAGATGGTACTGAGATTTTCCGGTGTCTGGCTGATGGCGGGTTTGTCATTGTGTATATGTCCGATAATCACAGCACTGACATCATCTACTTTTTTCAGACGTTCCGCGACAAATGAACGGAATGTATTTTTACGGTTTTTGTCGTGGGTAAGAATGGTTCTGTACGCACCTTCTACGATAATAGTCGATTTAGGTGTATCTACTCCGGGAATAAAAAAACCTCTCTCTTCGATAAAATAGCGTATTTTTGGATTTTCGGCGGTCAGGGCAGTGGCAATTTCCGCCTGGATCTGATGTCCGGCGTGGTCATCACCGAGAAACAGTACAGGGTAAACAGGTTCTCCCGTATGCAGTAAACGAAGAGTGTAGTTGACTCCGCTTCCGCCGTAGTACTCTTCTATATTGACACTGTTTTTACTGCCGCGGATTATTTCATACTCGCTGGTAATGATATATTCGAGATTTGCGCCGCCTATGACGACGATGTTATTTTCTTTCATGAACGTCATTATACCTCTGTTTCTATTATAGGTGTCCTATTGGTATTATCGTCAATATTCAAAAATTATGTGTTAAAATCAAGAAAAGATAAAGGAGCGCGGCAATGGATGCGAAGATATTTTTCGGAGATGTGGAAGTTACCAAAACAAAGACAGAAGAGATCAAAAATCCCTATAGCGGTAAAGTAGTCGCTACTTTTCCTGTATGTGACGCGAGTGATGCCAAAGAGGCGTTGGATATTGCACAGGAGGCTTTCAGAAAAAACAGAGATATCCTTCTGAGTCAGCGGGTGGCATGGCTGGAAGATGTGATCGAAGGGTTGCGTGAACAAAAAGAGGATATCGCACGGACGATTACCGACGAAGTGGGTAAGCCGATCGCATCTGCACGTGTTGAAGTGGAGCGTTGTATCGAGACGCTTCGGCTGAGTATCACGGCGGCAATCGAGCAGCACGGTGAGACATTCAATACCGACGCAATGCCCAGCGGCAGAAAAACGCTAGCATTTTACAAGCGTGTACCGGTGGGGGTTGCCGCGCTGATTACGCCGTTTAATTTTCCACTCAATCTGATTGCGCACAAACTGGGACCGGCGCTGATCAGCGGGAATGCGGTCGTGTTGAAGCCTACCCCGGAAGCACCGCTGACCGCTTATAAATTTGCAAGGCTTTTTATCCAAAGCAAGCACCGTTCGCCAAATGCCCTGAGTGTAGTATATGGTGATGCGGAAGTGGGCAGTACTCTGGTCAAAAGTCCGATCCCAAGAGTCATCAGCTTTACTGGAAGTGTGCCGGTTGGAAAGATCATCATGTCTCAGGCGGGTATCAAGAAAGTTTCACTGGAGCTGGGTGGCAATGCCGCGACATTCATAGATGAGAGTGCCGATCTCGGTACAGCTGCGAAAAAGTGTGCCGTGGGTGCTTTTGCAAACTCTGGTCAGGTCTGTATCTCTTTGCAGCGTATCTATGTTCATGAAAAGGTAGCGGATACTTTTGCCGCGTTGCTTGCACAGGAGGCAAATCAACTGATGGTGGGCGATCCGTATGACGAAGAGACATTTATGGGACCGTTGATCAACGAGGAGGCGGTAATCCGTGCTGAGAGTTGGGTGCAGAGTGCCGTGAACGAGGGTGCCGAGCTTTTAAGTGGCGGTAAACGTGAGGGAAATCTCTTCCCTCCGACGGTCATGAATAAGGTGCACGATGCGATGAATATTGTCTGTGAGGAGGTATTTGCGCCGATTGTGAGTATTGTTCAGGTCAAAGATTTTGACGAAGCGCTGGGGAAAATCAACAACTCGCCTTATGGGTTGCAGTATTCGATTTTTACCAACGATCTTAAAAATACACAACGCGCAATCGAAGAGTATGAATGCGGTGGTGTCGTGGTGAATGATATTCCGACAGTGCGTTTTGATATTCAGCCCTACGGGGGCAGTAAACTCAGCGGAATTGGGAAAGAGGGACCCAAATATGCGTTGGAAGAGTTTACCGAGATGAAATCGGTTGTAATCTGTTAGCTTAAAACCAGTTGTGCTTTTCGAAAGGAGGAGAGGACAACACGGTTTCTTCCTTCAGACTTGGCTTTGTAAAGTGCCAGATCGACACGTTTCATGAGTGCCTGAGGTGTGTCGTTGCGGGTTACTTTGGTCACGCCGAAACTGGCAGTGACAGCAGGAATGTTTTCATGATGCATCTGCTCTATTGCCTTACGTAACATTTCCGCTTTTTTGTGGGTGTTCTCTACACTGGTGTGGCGCAGGATAACAACGAACTCTTCACCTCCCCAGCGACCGAAAATATCCTCTTCACGTATATTACGTTTGATTAGTTGCGCCACTTTTTTCAGAACTTCATCTCCGGTATCGTGACCAAATTTGTCATTGACGCGTTTGAAATGGTCGATATCGAACATAATAATACCGATCTCCTCTTTTCGCCTGCGGGAATAGCCGCAGATTTTATCGAGTACTTCATCGATTTTTTGCCGGTTGTAAATATCTGTCAGCCTGTCATGCATAGCTTTGTATTGCAGTATTTTCTGCTGAATCAGCATATCGGTGACATCGTTGAGAGTAATAATGGAACTGCCGTTTTCGCCATATTTATTGATATTCACCTGAAATGCTTTTGCCTCCATATCGATGCCGATCATCGTTACGACTCTTTTTTGCGGAGGAAGTGTTTCAATATATTCAATCCATTGTTGCTGTTTCGGAACTCTCCCAAGGTGAAAATAGTCTTTATGTCTGAGAAAAAAATCGCAAATACAGCGATGCCGTCTGATGAACTGTCTAAAGCTGCTGAACCCGAAAAATGCCAGGACTTTTGCATTGGCATCGATCATACGTGTTCCGTCGGTAATGATGATCATATTGTCCTGAGAATCGAGGATGGTTTTAAGTCTTTTGTTGGTTACTTCCAGTTCACTGTTTTGTATTTCAATTTTTTTTCGGAAATTTCTGTCTTTGATATTGTATAAAAACAGAAGCATGGTGACGATACTCAAAACGCTAAAAAGTATCCAGAAGTTACCGTCTATCTGTGTGAGATATTTATCCTGTGAAAAGATTACCATGTAGGCATCGGTTTCCAGTGTGACCGGATTTTTTACCGGTATGAACGTGACAATATATGTTTTGTCTGCTGCTGTTTCTTCGAGTGAAAAACTGTGATCCGCATTTTTTGACAAATAGTTTTTTATACGATTGTCTTTTGAAAAAGGAACAGGATGATCCTGATAATTTTTATCTGTGACAAAGCGATTGTCGATGGTACTGGTAGTATAATTATTAGCAGTAGAAAGCAGCGCTTTTTTGGAAATGATAAACCGTGTGTCCAGAAATTCATCTTGCAAAAAGCCGGAGAGTGTATAGGCTGAAAAGGAGAGTTCCACGCTTCCGAGATAGCGGTTTTGATCGAAAAGCGGAAAGACAAATCTGTATCCGTCATTGGCGATGCCCTCTTCAAAGCCACTGATTCGGTGATTGGTTTCATTGACATAGACTACGGTTTTGCGAAAGTTGCTTAAATCGTCTCCAAATTTTTTCGGTTTGTGCATGCGTAAAAAACTGTGGTTGTCCGGCAGGTGGAAGTGTACCTGTTTGAAGCCGAATTTTTGCAGTTCATGAAACTTCTTTTTCAGTATGGCATAGAGCTTTTGCCGGAGCACTCTCTTTTGTGTCTCATCTGCCTGTGAAACTTGTGTCATAATCTCCTTGACCTGCGGCGTGTCGATCAATGTTTCAAATGCAATCTGCGCTTTTTCATCAAAAGCGTTTAAAATAACTTTATATTCGGCATTGAGTTTGTTTGTCACATCCTGAAGATGCTCCTCAACACGTATTTGTCGGTCATAGCGAAGTGATGCAAAAAGCAAAGTTTCGATAAACAGAAAAAGCAGAATCGGTTTTTTATAACGGTTTATTATCTCTGTAAATTTCATAATCTTATATATCGGCGTTTCTGTTTTTTTATAAAATGAGAAAATATGCTAAAATACAGAAAACCTAGAATGAGGGGAAGAAAATGTTAGAAACAGGAACACCGGCACCGGATTTTTGCCTGCCGAACCAGGATGAGACAGAGATTTGTCTGAGAGATTTGAAAGGAAAGTGGATTGTACTTTACTTTTATCCCAAAGACAATACACCGGGTTGTACGACTGAGGCGTGTGATTTTACCGAAGCGTTACCAGATTTTGAAGCACTCGATGCGGTGATACTGGGCGTCAGTCCGGACAGTCCGAAAAAACACCGCAATTTTATTGAAAAAAAAGGGTTGAAAATCACGCTTCTGGCAGATGAAGAGAAAGAGGTGTGCGAGCTTTACGATGTCTGGAAACTGAAAAAAAATTACGGACGTGAATATATGGGTGTGGTCAGAACAACCTATATTATCGATCCTGACGGAAAGATCGCAGCGGGCTGGACAAATGTGCGTGTCAAGGGACATGTCGAAGCGGTAAAAGAGAAACTCAAAGCATTGAAAGAAGCGTACGGTAAATAATGCTGGTGCATATTTGCTGTGCGGTAGACAGTCACTACTTTCTACAGAAACTTTATGAACACTATCCCGAAGAGAAGTTGACCGGTTACTTTTACGATCCCAATATCCACCCTTACAGTGAATATAAGCTGCGGCTGCTTGACGTGCAGCGTTCATGTAAAAAGCTGGGAATCGATTTGATCGAAGGAGAGTATGACTACGAAGGCTGGATCGATGCCGTGCGGGGGCTGGAACAGGAGCCTGAAAAGGGACTTCGGTGTGATGTCTGTTTTGATAACCGCCTCGAAAGTACTGCACAAAAAGCGGCGAAACTGGGTGAAAAGCGAATCACGACAACGCTGTTGACAAGTCCTAAAAAATCTCTCGATCAGTTGCGTGAAGCGGGCAGGTTGATGCAGGAAAAATATGGCGTGGAATTTGTCGCTCCCGACTTTCGCAAGGGTGGCGGTACGCAGGAACAGTTTGCCATGGCGAAAGAGGAGAAGCTCTATCATCAGGATTATTGTGGATGCCTCTATGCCCTGACGATGCAGCGCGATCAGCAGCAGAGACTGGCGGATGAACTCTTTTCGCCACTTTCGGGGCAGATACAGCCCGAATCGATTGAAGAGAGAATCGCACTTTATACACGGAGAATGGAACTTGAAGAAGAAGGTATTCGTTACAAGATTGTCAGGGAAAAGTTTCTCAATTACAGACTTTTAAGAGCGTATGTGAAACGGGGAGGTAAAGTAATTCCTTCCTATTGCTTACCATACTCCACACTCAAAAGAAAATTTACAAAATTTCGTATCGTGGATAAAATCGAAGATATTTATTTTACCAACCGTGAAGATATTGTGATTGTTCCATTGCCGTTTTTTAATCAATTGATTGGAAAAACTTATAATAATATTCAAGATATTATCAATAATCCACCGACATTTGATGAAGAAGTGCGGGTAAGAAGTAAAATTATTTATAACTTTTTCTCTCTTACACCGGTAATTGTACTTGAAGATATTGACCGAAGTCAACCGCATCAACTCTATCTCGATGCCCATATTTACGAGGATGTCAGAGAGCATTTAGCAACTTTCAGCTAAAATTGATTTATCTTAGAGTTGGAGTGATATCTTGTTAATGGACGTTGTTGAAATTCAAAAAATCCTTCCCCATCGATTTCCTTTTTTGTTGATTGATCGGGTTGTAGAAATGGAAGCGGGAAAATTTATCGACGCTTATAAAAATGTATCGATCAGTGAAAACATTTTTCAGGGGCACTTCCCCGGTCACCCTATCTATCCGGGTGTGATGATTGTCGAGGGTATGGCGCAAGCAGGCGGTGTACTCGCTTTTAAAAGTATGAGTGAAGAGGATCAGGAAAATATTGAAAATAAAGTGGTCTATTTTATGAGTATCGACAATTGTAAATTCAGAGCGCCGGTACGTCCCGGTGATCGTCTGGAGTATAAATTGACCGTGACCAGACACCGCGGTAATATCTGGATGTTGCACGGTGAAGCGTATGTGGACGGAAAAATGACTACAGAAGCAGATCTTAAAGCAATGATTGTGGATAAGTAAATATGTCAAACATTCATCCGACCGCCATTATCGAAGAGGGTGCGCAGATTGCAAAAAATGCTGTGGTCGGTGCGTATGCCTTTATATCCGGTAAAGCGGTACTGGCTGACGGTGTAGTCATTGGACAGGGTGCGCAGATTCACGGGCACACGGAGATCGGTGAAAATACAAAGATTTTTCAAAATGCCGCGATCGGTTCGATTCCCCAGGATCTTAAGTTTCGAGGCGGCGATGTAAAGCTAGTGATCGGAAAAAACAATACGATCAGAGAATTTACCTTTTTCAATCCGGGAACCGAAGATGACAAAGGGGTTACCACGATCGGGGACAACAACCTTTTCATGGCATATACCCATGTCGCGCATGACTGTGTCATCGGCAACCACAATATTCTCGCAAACAATGCCGCCCTCGCGGGGCATGTGGAGATTGGCGACCATGTTGTGATAGGCGGTTATACGCCGGTGCATCAGTTTGTGAAAATCGGTGACCATGCGATGATAGGTGGTGCAAGCGCGGTAGCACAGGATATTCCGCCTTTTTGTCTGGCAGAAGGAAATCGGGCGATGGTAAGAAGTTTGAATATTGTCGGGCTTCGCCGCAGATTTGAAAAAGAGGATATCAATGCACTCAATGACGCTTACAAAAAGATATTCAGAGGCGACAAAGGCATGAAAGATGCTGCGGAAGTGTTGTTTTCAGAGAGTACGAATAGTAAAGTAAAACAGTTGTGTGAATTTATTTTAAAGACGCAGCGTGGAATACCATATGAGAGGAAATAGACAAATGTCAAAAAAAGTATGTAGTTTTTGTAATGCCCCGGAGAGTGTCGATAACCGACTTCTGGCCGGAGAGGATATCTATATTTGTGAAAATTGTGTTGTCTCGGCATACAAAATCTTCTTCGGTGATGAAGGGGAAGAGGGCAGTGAAACTGAACTCGATATGGAGCTTTTCACACCGAAAGAGTTGAAAAAAGTACTCGATGAGTATGTGATCGGACAGGATGAAGCCAAAAAAGTCTTTGCTGTCAGCGTCTATAATCACTATAAAAGAATCTTCAAACAGCACAAGATAGCAGGTGATGATACGGAGATTCAGAAGTCAAACGTACTTTTTATCGGTCCGACAGGTAGTGGTAAAACATTGATGGCACAGACACTTGCGAAGTTTCTGGATGTGCCTATTGCCATTGCAGACGCTACCAGTCTGACGGAAGCGGGATATGTCGGTGAAGATGTGGAAAATATTTTGACAAGATTGCTTCAGGTGGCGGACAACGATATTAAAAAAGCGGAACAGGGAATCGTATTTATCGATGAGATCGATAAAATAGCCAGACTTGGGGAAAATCGTTCGATTACCAGAGATGTTTCCGGTGAAGGTGTACAGCAGGCACTGTTGAAAATTATCGAAGGCTCTCAGGTTAATATCTCTCCAAAGGGTGGCAGAAAACATCCCAACCAGGAGTTTGCGCAAATCGATACCTCCAATATTATGTTCATTTGCGGCGGTGCCTTTGACGGTCTCGAAGATATTATCAAAAAACGTCTGGGAAGCAATGTGCTTGGTTTTGGACAGGATAAACGCGGTAAGAAAGAGGAAGCAGATCTGCTGTCACTGGTAGAGCCTGATGACCTGGTACATTACGGGTTGATTCCTGAACTGATCGGTCGACTCCACTCTGTTGCAACGCTGAAACAGCTTAGCAAAGAGGATATGGTCAGAATTCTGACAGAACCTAAGAACTCTATTATCAAACAGTATAAAAAACTTTTTGCCATAGACGATGTTATTTTGACATTTGAAGATGAAGCGCTGCTTGCCATTGCCGAGCTTGCCCTAAAACGAAAAACGGGTGCCAGAGGTCTGAGAACGATCATGGAAGAGATTATGGTTGATATCATGTATGAGTTGCCGGAACTTGCAGGCTATGAAGTGATTATCACCAAGGGTGTCATCAGTAAAGAAGCAAAACCTGTTTACAGAAAACCACAGAAAAAGAGTGCATAATGTTATTGAGTAAGATTTTAGGACTGTTTTCCAATGATCTGAGTATCGATCTCGGTACCGCAAATACGATTGTACTGGTCAAGGGAAAAGGGATTGTTATCAACGAACCTTCCGTTGTCGCGGTACAGATCGGTAAAGGCGGACGTAAAAAACTTTTGGCGGTCGGAAAAGAAGCCAAAGAGATGCTGGGAAAAACACCGGGTGATATCGAAGCGATTCGTCCTTTGAAAGAGGGTGTCATCGCAGACTTCGAAATCACAGAGAAAATGATCAAATATTTCATCCAAAAATCGCACTCAAGAAACAACTTTATCCGTCCGCGGGTGATTATCTGTATTCCGTACGGTCTGACACAGGTAGAACGTAAAGCAGTCAAAGAGTCGGCAATGAATGCAGGCGCACGTGATGTTATTTTGGTAGAAGAGCCGAAAGCCGCGGCAATCGGTGCCGGCTTGCCGATTCAGGATCCGAAAGGAAATATGGTCGTTGATATCGGCGGTGGTACGACTGAGATCGGTGTTATCTCACTGGGTGGTCTGGTGCGCAGCAAATCGATTCGTGTCGGCGGTGACAAATTCGACCAGGCGATTGTCGATTATGTCAAGAAAAAATTCAATCTTTTGATCGGTGACAGAACAGCCGAAGAGGTCAAAATAGAGATCGGTACGGCGGTGGTTCCCGAAAAAGAGATGAAGATGCTGATCAAAGGGCGTGATCAAGTAACAGGTCTTTTGAAGAGTATTGAAATTTCAAGTAAAGAGACCCGTGAAGCGATTACCGAGCCGCTGAAAGATATTGCCGCAGCTGTCAGAGAAATTTTGGAAGTGGTACCGCCGGATCTGGCATCGGATATTGTTGAAAACGGTATTGTACTGACCGGAGGGGGTGCCTTGATTCGTGGTTTAGACAGTTATTTGAGCAAAATTGTCAAATTGCCTGTTTTTGTTTCTGAAGAACCTTTACTGGCAGTCGCAAAAGGAACCGGACGTATGTTAGAGGAGATCGAGCTTTTACAAAGCATCTCTTTACATGATTAAAAACCGGCTTCTTCTTGCAGCACTGATCGGGATTATCCTTTATATCTCCGTCAACTTCAGTGCTGCTGTCAGGGCAAAAGTCATCTCCTTTCCCCTGGCTGTTAAATCTTATATTCTGCACCAACAAAAGAGTATAACAGAAAAATTTACAACACTTTTCAACCAAAAAGAGCAAATTATCGCGTTGCAAAAAGAGTTGAAAACGTGTCAGAAAACAGCGACATTGTCTGTTGCGTTTGCTTCGAAACTGAACCACTTCCTAAAAGAAAATGGTTTGCAGCCCTATGAACCGGGTTTGTATCCTGTGCAGGCACTCTCCTATGTGAAGCTTGGAGATTTCAGTATGATGTGGCTCGATTTTCCCGATTACAACCATACTATGATCTACGGTCTTTTGTACAAAGGGTATGCCGCCGGCATTGTCGACGAAAAAAACGGTAAACCTATTGCCAGACTTTTATCGAATAAAAAGATGATTTTTTCCGTAGAAATAGGAAAGAAAAAACACCTGGGCGTCGTTTTCGGAGAGAAGGATTTCCTGCGGGTGAAGTATATACCCTCCTATGCAAATATCGCGATCGGTGATGAAGTTGTCACAAGCGGAAACGACAATATATTTTATGAAGGTGTTAAAGTCGGTGAAGTGGTTCACATTCAGACAACCAGCCTCTACAAAATGGCATTGGTAAAACCTTATGCCGAATTGAATCAGCCCGAATTTTTTTATGCGGTTGATGTACACACTCCGGGCATAAACGAACGAAACAGCACCCTTTTCAGCGATGCTCTAAAGTAGTAATTTGCTATAATAGCGCAATTTTATTACCCAGGGAAATCTATGCCAAAACGTGAAGATATACAGAAAATATTATTGATTGGTTCAGGTCCTATTGTAATCGGACAAGCGTGTGAATTTGATTATTCCGGAACACAGGCAGCAAAAACACTTAAAGAACTGGGATACGAAGTTGTTTTGATTAACTCCAATCCTGCAACGATTATGACAGACCCCGAATTTGCAGACCGTACGTACATTGAACCGATTCATGAAGATGTTATTTACGAAATTATCAAAAAAGAGAAAATCGATGCCATCCTGCCTACCATGGGTGGACAAACCGCGCTCAACGTGGCGATGAAAATGTATGAAAAAGGAATGCTCGACGGTGTAGAGTTTTTGGGGGCGCATCCCGAAGCGATTCAAAAGGGTGAAGACAGACAGGCGTTTAAAGAGGCGATGATCAAAATCGGCATGGATCTTCCTAAAAGTAAGTATGCTTACAATATGGATGAAGCGATGCAGGCTGCCGAAGAGATCGGTTTCCCTCTGATTATCCGTGCCTCTTTTACCCTTGCAGGCGGGGGAAGCGGTGTCGCGTACAATATTGATGAATATAAACAACTGGCACAGCTGGGACTGGAAGCGAGTCCGATCAACGAGATTTTGATCGAAGAGTCGCTGCTTGGATGGAAAGAGTATGAGATGGAAGTGATCCGAGACAGGGAAGATAACTGTATCATTGTCTGTTCCATTGAGAACTTTGATCCGATGGGTGTACATACCGGTGACAGTATTACTGTAGCACCCGCATTGACACTGACTGACAAAGAGTATCAGCATATGCGTAACGCCTCATTTGCAATTTTGCGGGAGATTGGGGTTGATACGGGTGGTAGTAATGTACAATTTGCAGTCAATCCCAAAAACGGGCGTATGACGGTGATCGAGATGAATCCGCGTGTCAGCCGCTCTTCCGCACTGGCATCCAAAGCGACGGGTTATCCGATTGCCAAAGTGGCAACACTCCTTGCAGTGGGTTATACACTGGATGAAATTACCAACGACATTACCGGCACGGCGGCAAGTTTTGAGCCGGTGATCGACTACATTGTCACCAAAGTACCGCGGTTTACCTTCGAAAAATTTCCCGGTGCCGATTCGACTTTGACCACTTCCATGAAGAGTGTCGGAGAAGCGATGGCGATCGGTCGTACGTTCAAAGAGTCGGTGCAAAAGGCGCTTTGCTCACTTGAAACAGATCTTAGCGGCTTTGAGAAACTCGATGTCGACGATGCGATGTTGCAAAAAGAGATTCGCCGTCCCAATGCCGAGAGAATTCTCTATATCGCCGAAGCCTTCAGGCGTGGGTACAGCGTGGAAGATGTTTTTGAGTTGTGCAAAGTAGATCCATGGTTTTTGTATCAGATCGAAGAGATCGTCGCATTTGAAAAAGAGGTTGACAAATCGATACTCAGTGATAAAGAAAAACTGCGCTACGCCAAAACTTACGGCTTCTCCGATGCTATGCTGGCAAAGTTGACCGGTGTTCGTGAAGATGAAGTCTATGAAAGCCGTCAGAAGCTGGGAATCAAACTCGAATATAACGAAGTTGATACCTGCGCGGCTGAATTCAAAGCACTGACACCGTATCTCTACTCCACCACACCGGTTTCCGCGATTGAGAAAGAAGAGAACATCATGAAAGATACCAAAGTGATGGTGATTGGTGGCGGACCGAATAGAATCGGGCAGGGTATCGAATTTGACTACTGCTGCGTACATGCTGCATTTGCATTGCAGGACATGGGTGTCAAGTCGATTATGTATAACTGCAACCCCGAAACCGTTTCAACCGATTACGATACAAGTGATATTCTCTATTTTGAACCGATCAATTTTGAGGGTGTGCGTACAGTGATCGAGCGTGAAAATCCGGATGGTGTGATTGTGCATTTCGGTGGACAGACACCGCTGAAACTCTCCCGTGATCTGACGCGGATCGGGGCGAAGATTATCGGTACTTCTGCTGAGGTGATCGACCTTGCGGAAGATCGTGAAAAGTTTTCAGAATTTATCCAGAAAATCGGTGTCAAACAGCCGGCAAACGCCACTGCGACAAACAAGGAAGATGCTTTGAAAATTGCCCGTGAAATCGGCTATCCGGTGCTGGTAAGACCGAGCTATGTGCTGGGTGGACGAGCGATGCGGATTGTTTACAGTGACGAGGAACTGAATCAGTATATGGAAGAAGCGGTCAGCGTCAGCAACGACTCGCCGGTATTGCTGGATAAATTTCTCGACCATGCGACCGAGATCGATGTCGATGCAATCTGTGACGGCAAAGAGGTCTATATCGGCGCGATTATGCAGCATATCGAAGAGGCGGGTATTCACAGTGGTGACAGCGCCTGTTCTTTGCCTCCCATTTCCCTCTCCGAAGCGTTGCAAAAAGAGATTGAGATTAAAACCAAAGAGATCGCACTGGGGCTTGGCGTTAAAGGATTGCTCAATATACAGTATGCTGTCTATCAGAACGAAATCTATATGATTGAAGTGAACCCGCGTGCAAGTCGTACGGTACCGTTTGTAAGCAAAGCGACGGGTGTACCACTGGCGAAAGTGGCAACACGGGTGATGTATAAAGGTGACTTGATCGAAGCGCTCAATTTTTACGATACGTTCAAAGTGGTCTATAAAGATGGTGAAGTCTATAAACCGCGTATAAAAGTGCATGTTTCCGTCAAAGAGGCGGTGTTCCCGTTTAAAAAACTTGCCGGTGCAGACCTGATTCTTGGACCGGAGATGAAATCGACCGGTGAAGTGATGGGAATCAGCGAGAGTTTTGCACTCTCTTTTGCCAAAAGCCAGTGTGCCAGTGACAACCGCCTGCCCAAAGAGGGAACGGTATTTATCTCTCTGACCGACACAGACAAACGATTTATCAAAGAGCTGGGACAGAAGTTTATCGACATCGGTTTCTCCATTGTCGCCACAGGCGGTACCCATAAAGCACTTGAAGAGGTCGGTATTCCTTCGACAAAAGTGTTGAAAATCTCCGAAGGACGTCCGAATATCGCCGATATGATCAAAAACGAGGAGATCGCACTCGTAGTCAATACGAGTGACAGTACCGCCACGAAAAACGATGCCAGACTTATTCGCCAAAGCGTACTGCGACTGGGGATTCCGTATGTCACAACCGTTGCCGCGGCACTGGTAACTGCCGATGCGATTACAGCCGTGCGTACCAAAAACGGCTCCCTTAATCCGGAGGCGATTCAGGATTATCTTTCGTAAGATGAACCCGAATCTGGTCTATCTTGTTCAGACAGATACGACCGTCGGATTTCTCTCCCAAAACAAAAAAGTACTTGCAAAAGCGAAAAAGAGAGACCCCAAACAGCCGCTTCTGATTGCCACGGACTCTTTTGCGAAACAGAAACAGTTTGTCCGTACTCCCGTCAAGTTCAAAAAGAGTGTACGACGGGCATGCAAAACCACTTTTCTCTACCCAAACAGAAAAGCGGTGCGTGTGGTTTGTGAAAAAAACCACCGCTCTTTTTTACAACGTTTCGGTTTCATGTACTCCTCTTCCGCCAATGCCAGCAAACACCCCTTTGTACTCTCTTATGCCGTTAAAACTGCCGATGTCATTGTTGAAGATGCCAGAGGGTTTCATGAAGGCGTTGCTTCATCGATCTACCGGCTGGGAAAACGTACCAAAAAGAAGCTCCGATAACTTTAACAAAAAAACGATTTTAGAGAGAAAAAATTTCCCTGTTGGCTCAAAAAGTAACAAAAAATATATTTATTAGCGCTTTTTTCGTAAATATATACCATAAGGTAAAAAAAATATGTATACTTGAATAAATCAGATAAAGGATTTATTCTATGAAAAAG
>JALWRO010000043.1 GCA_027080605.1 Campylobacterales bacterium | reverse complement strand
TTTCAGTCAAACCTCTACCTTTTTTCCATGTTGTCATAGCAGGTTTTACAAGAATTTTCTCTGTAACTGTTTTATATACCGCAGGTACAGTAACGATTTTCTCAGTTGCAGGTTTTACAAGAATTTTCTCTGTCTGCGTTTTATATACCGGTGGTACCGGAACCAGTCTTTCACTTGCTTCTTTTACAAGTACTTTTTGTGTTTTCCAGCCATATTTTGCAGGAATTACAACGATTTTCTCACCTGGTTCTTTCACAAGTACTTTTTCAGTTTTGATTTCGTACTTTGCAGGTGTAAGTACTCTTGCGTAACATTTTCCGGGTTCTGCATTCGGCGGATACAACTCGCTCTCACCTTTGACAGTTTTGGTTACTGTTACAACTTTTGCGGACTTTGCTCTTGCTTGTGCAAGCTCAGCTTGTAATGCCTTGATTTCAGCATCTCGGTTGTCTACTTTCGCCAC
This sequence comes from Campylobacterales bacterium, assembly GCA_027080605.1. Classification (GTDB taxonomy): domain Bacteria; phylum Campylobacterota; class Campylobacteria; order Campylobacterales; family QNZT01; genus QNZT01. Next base: position 8,313 of record JALWRO010000043.1, on the reverse strand, counting down.
TTTAGCGACGGGTGTATTGCAGACTTTCTTCTCTGCACAGCCACTCAGTGCCAGCGCAGCAATAGCGGCAAGCACAATGGAACTTTTAGCAAAAATTCTCATTTTCACTCCTTTTTTTGATTTAATGCGCAATCATTTTAACTAACAAAAACTTTAAAGAGTATAAATTATATTACATATGAAGAAAAAATTTTAAATTATTAAACATTATAATTTATATACGCTCATATTAAACGTGAGAGAGATGTTGCTGTTGCGAGCCTCAAGTTTGATGGGGAAGTTTATTTTGACAACATTTTTCATATGGTTGACCGCTTCGATAAACTGATAAAATTTCACCGGAGTCTGTGCACTGAAATCGGCAGTAAATTCATAAATCTGCAAACCGCTTTCTGTCTTTTTGACACTTTTTTGTGTCAATTTGACATTTTGGAAATATCTCTTTGCCACATGTAAAAACTTTTTTTCCTCAAACGGCACTTTATATGACTCCAAAGATTTCGCATATTTTTTCTGCAGTTTCTGTAACTCTTGCTGTAACTCTTTTTCTTTGGCGGAGAGCTCTTTTTGCGCTTTCAACTGTTGATAATATTCTGCCTTCTTATGTTTGAACTCTTTAATCGACGGAATAACAAATAAAAAGACAAACGCCATCACCACCGCAAGAAATACCAGTATGAAGATAAGAAATTTTAACGTTTTGTTATCTGCTCTCATTGATATCCTCTAACGATACCTGATCGGCAATGGTACTGTACGACTCAAATACTGTCCGCCCTTTCGTATCTTTGCTGAACTTCACTTTTGTTTGTGTAAAAATCGACTTCAGCGGTGGTTCCAGTAACAGTGTATAAGAGTTTTTGGAATCCGTGTAGCCTTTGAGATAGAGACTCTTTTTTTCCATCACCACTTTGGTCAGTGTAATCTGGTCGGGAATCAGATCGAACATGTTTTGAATACTCTCTTTCAAAACTTCGTTTGCTTTGGTCACTTCCCGGGCAAGCTGTCCCTGCATGCGCATCAACGTCACCTCTTTTTGCAAATGTTTGACTTTTTTCATCTCACTGCTGTTTTGCCGATGCAAATTGTCAAGCATTTTAATATAAAACGAAGATTTATAGTGGATCAATATACCAAACACGATCAATCCCACTGCCACAAGTACAATAAACCCAAGCCATAAACTGCTCATGCGGTCAAGCAGTCTCTTCTTTCTGGGCTGAATAAAACTGCGGCTACGCACCCTCTGTCTCCTGTACCGCCAAAGCAATCAGTTCATCTTCAATATTGATCTTACGAATTGCCACATCGACCAGTAGCTGCTCTTTCAGATAAGTCACGATATCCTCATTTAAACCTGTTCCGTCATAGATCTTCACATAGGTCACAAAATCACTTTTGTAGAGATCGTTTTCGTAAAATTCACGCAAAGAAGCATCAAAATATTTTACTAATCTCAAATCTTGTCCAAATAATTTTAGCTTTATAGTAGCATCTTCCTCCTGTGCACTACTTTTAACATCTGCCTCAACTTTCACATCTTCCAAAATATCCGCAATTACATCAGACTCTTCAAGCTCCATATCGAGATCGATTTCATCAAACGAATCATCCTCTTCTGTCATCTCTTCCGTAAAATCCGTATTGAGCAAATCTTCCTCTTTGGCAATATTGATAAACGTACCGTAAAGCAATCTCTCTTTTTCAAAAATCATAATCGTAATCGAATTGTAACTCGTCAGCATATAAAGGACAATCCCGTCACGCCGCGACTCTTTTTTGCGTAAATTGTCCAGCATCAGAAAAGGAGAAAAGATAAAGTCAAGCCCCGTTTTCGCAAAAGTCTTTTCCGCCCATTTAATGTCGATATTGGATGCATAGATCGAATATTTCTGATCGACACAAATATCTTTGACATGATCATACTCGATATGAAACTTTTGATACGCAGACTTGCTACACGAAGGCACCACACCCTGCCCGTGCGAATTAAGAAAAAGCGCGATATAAGTCTGTTCAATCTCTTCCTGCAGCTGAGAAAGGTAAGCAATCACTTCACCACTCAGCTTCTCTTTGGAAACGATCGTAAACTGCTTCTCCTCTTCATGAACTGTTTTGCCCTTTTTCACACTTTTGGTTTTAATAAGACAAGACTCTTCATGAACAATCAGACCGACATACTGAATGGTCAAATGTTTTTTAATGGCTTTCAGCAGACCCATCGGACTCTCCGCACAAAGGATGTGCTTTTTGATAGTGGCGCATTCTCGCACAGTTGTTCAGTTTGGTATAAATCTGTGTCGTTTCTAGTGACGCATGTCCCAGCAGAGCGCTGACATCGGTAATTCTCGCACCGTTATCGAGCAAATCGGAAGCAAAAGCGTGGCGCAGTTGATGGGGTGTCACTTTCAATCCTTTTCTTTGAAAAATTTTGCCAATACGGTAACGAATCTGATTTTCACTCATCTTTTTACCCGATTTTTCAAAAAGATATTCACGTGGATGCGCCTCCCGAAGATAGATTTCGAGCTCTTTTTGAACCTCAGAGAGTAGCGGTAATTCCCGGATTTTATCACCTTTTCCTTTAATCCTCACCCACATACCCTCAATAGCACTGAGTTTCAAGCCTGCAACTTCAGAGACTCTCAGTCCCAGTCCGTATACCATCTGAAGCAGTATCCGTTCCTCTCGCGTACACTGTTCCAACGCTTCAAAAATATAATTCGTCGCCACCGGTTTGGGAAGTGTCCGGGCTACTTTGATCGTTTCATCATGACGCAGACGAACCGCTTCGCCCCGGTCTTTCAAAAAAGAGACAAACGATTTGAAAATAGAGATTTTTTTATAAATCGTCTTTTTCTCTTTCCCAACCAAATGTAGCCTGTACGGCATCAGATCTATCACTACATCCTTTTCATCGGAAATGATTTCTACATAATCAAGTGCTTCTTTTAAATTGAGTCGATAAGTGTAAATTGTCAAAGCACTATAACTGAGATTTTTTTCGAGGTAAGCCAGAAACAGCTTACTCTGCGCTTTGAAATAGTCTTTCATGAATTGTTTTAAATTTTTTATACCGCTTGATACACGCCGCATAGAGCTCTTTGTCGGTCAAAACGGTAGGGTTGAGTTGATTGAACTTTTCCATCATGATCTCTGTAATCATCTTGATCTTCAGTTTATCACGGGTGGTAAAGTCGGGTTTGTTCGTCAGCATCTCAATCTTTTGCAGATATTTATCCGCTTCCTGTACGTAATCCGCCATCTCTGCCGAAATTTTACTTTGTGAAAGTATCGAAAACGCCATCTTGTTGTAGGGATCGATATCGAACGCTTTTTTGGCAAGTTCATGCGCTTTTTCATAATCCCCCATAAAATACTTCATACGCGCTTCCATAGAGTATTTATAAGAGTCGTTAAATCCGAAAAAGAAGAGCAGCATTCCGACTACAAAAAGTGTCAGGGTGGTAAAGATCACTTTAAACATAACTATCCAGACGCTCCTTTATCACTTTTTTCGCCTCCTCTTTCGCCATCCCCGTCACATAAAACGGTTCACTGGCATAAAAATCCAGTGTCGAAAAGGGTTTGGGAATGACAAACTTGTCCCAGCTTTTCATCTGCCAGAAGCGCGACGCTTTGTATCGGTAGACGACAATCGGAAGATTTTTCTTCTGGGCAATCGCCACGATACCGTCCGCAATCGAATGTCTCGGTCCGCGGGGGCCGTCCGGCGTAATCGCCAGACCGATTCCCCGGTCGATGAGCCGAAAGCTCTCTTTGAGTGCCTTGACCGCCCCTTTGGAGCTGCTTCCGCGTACAAAATCGAACCCGAAAAAACTCGCTGCGCGGGCGATCAGTTCACCGTCGAAATGCTCACTGATCATCAGCGCATATCTCTGATCCTTCATGAACTTGCGATACAAGAACGGATTCATCATAATCTCCCCGTGCCAGAACGCTACCAAAGCAGGCGTTTGCGGTTTTTGTGCAGGCAAATGAAACCGTTTCCGGCAACTGGCATAGAGCAACCGAATAATCCCATAGACTACAGGAGGTGCCACAAGAAGTAAAATCCTGCGTTTACGCTTCTTGTCGAAGAACTTCCCCATAAAGTACCATCCTTTTCGGGTTTGTAATCTTTACGGGAACTGTCTTGCCGAGTAACTCCTCGCTGCCCTGAACCTGTACCATGAAGTTGTTGTCACTGCGCCCCGCCACCGCACCGCCGCTGCGAAGCTCTTCAAAATAGACATCGAACACTTTCCCCATCTGCGCGGCGGAAATCTCGTCGAGTATTTCGGTTTGACGATCCTGCAGACGTTTCAGACGTCTCGACGCCACTTCAGGATCGACCTGTTCCATCTCAGCCGCTTTGGTCAAAGGACGCGGAGAGTATTTGAAACTGAACATCTGCTCGAAACGCACCCGTTCAACCACATCCATCGTCTCTTCGAAATCTTCCTCCGTTTCACCCGGAAATGCAACAATCACATCCGTGCTGATATGCACATCGGGCACCAGTGCACGCAGTTTGGCAGCACGATCCAAAAACCACTCTTTGGAGTAACCGCGCTTCATCTCTTTGAGAATCCGGGACGAACCGCTCTGCAAAGGCATATGCATCGATTTGCATATTTTCGGATTGGATGCAAAAACTTCCAGGAACTTGTCGTCCATATGCAGCGGATGCGGCGAAGTAAAACGAATACGCTCCACCTCCTCGACTTCGCTGACCATATTCAAAAGATCACTAAAATCGATTCCTTTGCGTCCGTCACTGAACTTTCTGCCGTAATTGTTGACATTCTGCCCCAGCAGCATCACCTCTCTGGCGCCGCTTTTCGCCGCTTTGGTCACTTCCTGTACAATCAACTCCGGAGGTATCGAGATCTCATCGCCTCTTGTCGCCGGTACAATACAAAACGTACACTTTTTGTCACACCCTATGGAGATATTGATCAGCGCTTTATGGGGCGTATTTCTAAAGTCGCTGAAAGCGTAAGTACTCTCGTCGAAGTCAATATCGACTTCCACCGCACCTTTTTGGTGGAGTACATCGGTTATTTTGGAAACGTTTCTGGCACCCAGTACAAAATCGACATAGGGTGCACGTTTGATAATCTCGTCTCCGAGGTGGCTTGCGGTACAACCGCAGACACCTATCTTCGCACCCTCTTTTTTTTTCTTGTTGAAGTGTCCAATCTCAGAAAAGAGTTTCTGCACAGGTTTTTCACGGACACTGCAGGTATTGATCAAAATCAAATCGGCATCTTCATAATTGCCGGTTAGTTCAAAATCCTCTTTGGTACTCAGCTCCGCGACAATGTGCTCACTGTCGCGCACATTCATCGCACAGCCGAGCGTTTCAATAAAAAGTTTTTTTGCCAAATCAGCCTCTATAAAATATGCACTTCGTAAACGTAGTCATTTTCATCGAGACCGAAGCGAACCTCTTTGAAATAGACACTGTATCCTTCATCTTCAAAATGCTCCACCACCGCTTTCATCTCTTTGTGCGGATTGTCGTGGTCGAAGTAAAAGATCTTCTGCCCTTCATTTTTTGCAAGCTCTTTTTCCATCTCTTCGAGCGTAATCGTTTTTTGCTTAGCAGTTTTTGTTTGCTTTGCCAGTTTCAATGTCATCAACATTTCCTAATTTGTTAAATTTTAGTGTTAAAGATAGAGTATAGCACTATTTGGTTAAATAACTGATAAATGGTACATTAAGGAGATCTCGGCTATAATGGTTTTAACTACTTAATGGCTGCAATACACCGTTTCAAATCACACAATTCAAATAAATATTATAAGGAGCAGAACAAAAGTGGAAAAAATTATCAATATAATAGAATCTATTGCTCATGAAAAAGGGCTGAAGATGAGCGAAGCCAAAGAGGCTGTCTCTACCGCACTGATTCGTACCGCACAAAAAGTTTTCGGCGAAGAGTACGACTACGCCGTCAACATTGACGAAAAGAAAAAAGAGATGAACCTTTTTCAAAAAGTTTTGGTCGTTGCGGACGATGACGAAAGACTCGAAGAAAATACCGAAGAGGGAGAAAAATATATCGCCCTCAGTGAAGCCAAAGAGGCGGACGAAGAGCTGGAGATCGGTGATGAAATCACCTACCAGCTCTCACTCGACAACATGGGAAGAACAGCTGCCGCCATACTCTATCGCGAACTCGAATACCACATCCAGCGTCTGCTTGAACAAAATATTTTCGAAAGATACAAAGAGAAAATCGGCGAATTGATCAGCGCACCGGTGACCCGTGTCGACGGCAGTGAAAACACTTATCTCGAATACCGCGAAGTACAGGCGATTCTTCCCATGAAGAGCCGTATCAAAGGAGAAAAATTCAAAGTCGGCGATACAGTCAGAGCAGTCATCCGCCGTGTCTACATCGATAAAAAAATGGGTATGCAAATCGAAGTTTCGAGAACCTCTCCTAAATTTCTGGAAAAACTTCTCGAACTTCAGGTACCGGAGATCAAAGACGGTATGGTAGAGATTCACGCCAGTGCCAGAATTCCCGGCGAACGTGCAAAAATCGCCCTCTCTGCCGTAACGCCAAACGTCGATCCGGTCGGTGCCACGGTCGGAACCAAAGGAGTACGTATCAACGCCGTCAGTGAAGAGCTTCATGGTGAAAATATCGACTGTATCGAGTACAGTACTATCCCTGAGAAATTCATTGCCCGTGCAATGTCACCGGCAATCATCTCCGCAGTGCGTATCGAGGGAGAAAAAGCGATCGTCACCCTCCCCGCCGACCAAAAATCCAAAGCGATCGGTAAAAGCGGTATCAACATCCGACTGGCATCGATGCTGACAGGCTATGAAATCGAACTTGTCGAACTTGGCGGGACTACATCTGTATCTTCAGGGGAAACAGGTACACAAGAGCCTAAAAGCAATCCGGACGCACTGAAAGCACTTTTCGGGGAGTAAGATTATTATATTTGCGGATTAATATCTCCTGATTATTTTATTTTATAATGAAACAGCTATAATTTTTAAAATAAAATATAAGGAGGTATTATATGGAAAATATAAGACAAAAAAGTGTCGTTGCGATCTCTGTTTTCGCAGCCATTGCACTCTTCGTTGCAACATGCAGCGGTGATCATGAAGAAGATGGCAAACAGACTGTCTACACATACCAAAAAGATCAGAGTGTCAAAAACGTTACCCACCTCGAGGAAGGTGCCGTCAATCCACGCACCATCTACCTGAAGCATGGCGAAACGGCTCCTGTTCATGAAACACAAAAAGAAGAAAAAACAGTTCCGAAGCCCAAAAAGGAAACGGCAGTACCTGTCAAAAAAGAGTCTGTTCATGAAGTACAAAAAATAATCCAGACGGCACCTGCACAAAATGACAAACTAAAAAAACTTACCGCAGAGAAAAAAGCCCTGTTGCATAAACTCTCCATTGCAGAAACAAAACTCCAAGAGGGATCACAAAAGCAACTGCAAACCCAAAAAGAGATTGACCGGCTAAAAGAGAAAATCAACAAACTCAACCAGGCTCTGGCACAAAAAACAGAACAACTTCAGGCACTGGAAAAAGCCAAAGCGACCCTTGCCGAAAAAGAGGCACAACTCGCACAGCTCACCAAAGAGAAAGAAGCCGCTTTACAGGCATCACTCGAAATGAAAAAAGAACTCGACCAACTGCACGATACCGGCAAAACCCTGCGGGAAAAAGAGCATATCATCAACAATCTCACCAGAGAAAAAGAGCGTGCACAGCAAGATGTCGTCAAACTAGTCGCAAAAGTCAAAGCGCTTGAAGCAAAACTCTCCGAGAACAGCACTACATCGACTGAAAAACTGCAAAAGACGGAAGAAGAGCTGCGCCATGCCTCAAGAGTTCTCGACGAAAAGAACAGAGAAGTTGACCGTCTCAACACCCTGCTGAAAACCAAAGAGCAGCAAATAGAGAAACTCTCTCATGAACAGGAAGTACTTGCTGAAAAACTCAACCATATGAAAGAGAAGGAGCAGACAAACTTCACTTCACTCAAAAAGAAACTCGCAACCGCGGTCGCCGCACTCGCCGCAGTCAAAAGCCAGGCAAGTGAAAAAGAGCGCAAACTCTCAGCCCTGACCAGTGACGAAAACGCACTCAAAGCAGCACTTGAAAAACTAAAAAGTGAAAACGCACAGCTAAAAGAGCGTCTGCAAACAGAAAAAGAGAACCTGGTAAAAGAGCTCGAAGCACTTAAAAACAAAGTAGCGCAACTGAGCAGTACCCTGGCAACAAAAGAGCAAGAGATCGCCAAACTCTCCAAAGAGAAAGAAG